>DASQXY010000063.1:0-3286 GCA_035639455.1 Chthoniobacterales bacterium
GTTCGACATCAAATGGAACACGCTCGCAGAATATTTGCGCTACCTCGAGGCCCGCGGCATCTCGTGTAACGTGGCGTCGTTTCTCGGCGCGGCCACAGTGCGCGAATATGTCATTGGGTTTGAAGACAAACAGCCTACCCCGCAACAGCTCGATCGGATGCGCGAGATCGTCCGGCAGGCGATGGAGGAGGGCGCGCTCGGGATCGGCTCGGCACTCATCTATCCACCCGCCTTTTTCGCTAAGACCGAAGAGCTGATCGAGCTCTGCAAAATCGCAGCCAAATACCAGGGCAAATACATTTCGCACATGCGGAATGAAGGCAATCAGTTACTCGAAGCACTGGACGAACTACTCCGAATCAGTCGCGAGGCATCAATCCCGGCCGAGGTCTATCACATCAAAGCTGCGGGCCAGAAAAATTGGGGCAAGGAAGATGAACTCCTAACGCGAATCGAACAAGCGCAGAAGCAAGGACTCAAGATCACGGCTGACATGTACACCTATCCCGCGTCGGGTACCGGACTCGACGCCTGCCTGCCACCGTGGACGGAGGACGGCGGTTACCCCGCCTTGTTCAAGCGACTGCGCGATCCCGCAACACGAGAAAAAATTGCCGCGCAGGTTCGCGCCGATTCCCCGGATTGGGACAACGCTTATCTTTCGGCGGGTTCGCCGGAGAGGATTCTTCTTGTCGGCTTCAAATCCGAAAAGCTCAAACCGCTTACCGGCAAAACGCTTGCTGAAGTGGCGAAGATACGCGGCAAAGATCCGGTTGAAACGATTATGGACCTGATCGCAGAAGACGAGTCGCGCATCGACACGATCTATTTCGAGATGTCAGAGGACAACCTCCGCAAAGAAATCGCCAAACCGTGGATCTCCTTTTGCTCCGATGAAGCGTCGCAGGCGCCGGAAGGCGTATTTTTGAAATCAAATCCGCACCCGCGCGCCTATGGGAGTTTTGCGCGCGTGCTCGGCAAGTACGTCCGTGACGAGAAGGTCATCCCGATCCGGGAAGCGATTGGGCGGTTGAGCGGATTGCCGGCGACCAACCTCGGGCTCGATCATCGCGGGTTTCTAAAGGAAGGAATGTTTGCCGACGTGGTCGTATTCGATCCGGCGACAATTCAGGACCATGCTACCTTTGAAAAGCCACATCAGTACGCAACCGGCGTGAAGCACGTCTTTGTCAACGGCGTGCAAGTGCTCAAAGACGGCGAGCACACCGGCGCCAAACCCGGCCGCGCATTATGGGGGCCGGGCAAGACAAAGTAACGCGCGCCATTAAAGGCACTGTTTGCAGTGAATCCTTGATAACGTGTGAACGACCCGGCGCGCACGCAGCAAACGACCGCCGCTGCTCAGTCACCGACGCTATCTGCGACCCGATGCTACCTATTCTCGAGCAGCTGCGGCTGAATAAAAGATCTCACTAGCAGCCACTCACAAGACCATCGGCTGGTTAAAAGCAGCTGGTTCTCGTGAGTGCTGCCGCATTGTTTCTACCGGCTGCGCGCTGTGCCATGAGCTCGCTCGGTCCGTAAGTTACAGCCGATCAGCTTCGCGGCGAATTCGGCCAATTGCCTTGCGAAGGACAGCACTTGCTGGCGAAGTGCTCGGGGCGGGACTCGAACCCGCATGCCTTTCGGCATACGCCCCTCAAACGTACGTGTCTGCCATTCCACCACCCGAGCGATCAGGCAAAAGCGTTGGCTTGCCGTGAATGGTGATCAGTGATGGTGAACCGTAGGTGCAACGGATTTGCTCGCAAGCGGTTTGTCGTGCCCCGGCCCATTGGCCTCACTCGTGCTCTAGCTCCGAATACACGAATGCGGCATCCGTCTTCACTTAAGCGGGATGAGTAACGGCGAGATGCTGTCTTCGCTCCGCAAAGCGGCCCAGGGGAATGAGAGGAAACAGCAGCATGAGCATGGATAAAATGGGCAATTCCGACTGGATCAAAGTCGATTTGCACATTCATACCCTGGATGACCCGAAGGACGTGATCGATTACTCGGCGCATCAACTGCTCGAACGGGCGCGCGCTCTGGGTTTTGGCGTTCTTGCGATCACTTTGCACGATGCGGTGTTTGATCGGCCGGAGGTCTTCGCGGATGCGGCCGCAATGGGAATATTGCTCATCCCGGCGGCAGAAATGCGTTTGCAAGGCGCCGACGTGATCGTGCTGAATATTGACAATCATGAGGCAGCGGGGCTGCGCACGTTTCGCGATCTGCGGGAACTGCGGGCGCGTCGCGGGAATTCGATCTTTACCATCGCGCCGCACCCGTTCTACGTGTTGGGCGGCTCCATCGGGAGGCAGATCTTGAACGTGATCGATTGTTTTGACGCGATCGAGCTCTGCCATTTCCACAAGGGCTTGTTCAACCCGAATCGCCGCGCGATAAAGCTCGCGCAGCGGTTCACGAAACCGCTCATTGCAACTTCAGACGCGCATCGCCTGCACGTCTTTGGCCGGCATTACACGAGCATTCCGCGCCTGGCAAACCTGACGATTGAGGATGTCTTCACAAGTTTGCGCAGCGGACCGCTTCGCCTCACGAGTCCCGCTTGTTCGATTTTCGATCTTGTCAGCACGATTTACTTCGTCTTTCTCGCGCATCCGCTCCGGCGCTGGCGCGAACTGCGCCGGGATCGATCACTGCGTGGGCAGCTCGCCCTTGAATCGAAATCGCAAACATGACTAACGTTATGGTGTGAAGCTGATCGCTGCCATTCTCCTTTTCGCTTTCGCGCTGAGCGGATGCGCGACGCCGCAGATGAAAGCGGAGAAGGAGAAGAAGGCAGCGGCGGCGGCGAAGAAGGCGAAGGTCAAACCGTCGGAGGAACCGACCGAGGTTGATTTCCAGGCGTTCGTCGGGCGCTTACGCAAAGCAGTGGCGGCTCACGACGTGCAGACGCTTGCTACGATGATGACGTCCGACTTCGGTTATCGGCTGGAGCCGGAAGCTTCGGGCGAAGGCGTGTTCCAGTACTGGGACGAACACGGTCTGTGGCCCGAACTTCAGGGGATTCTCTCGGAGAAATTCGTCAAGAAAGGCGACTACATGGTCGCCCCGCCGCAGTTTGCGAACCCGGCACTCAACTATGACGGCTACCGCGCGGGTATTCGCCGGATCAACGGCAGTTGGAAGTTCGCCTATTTCGTGAACGGCTAAACGGAGTGCCACGAGTAACAAGTGACGAGCGTCCGGGGCTGCACCGTTCGCCCTTTGGTACTCAGTGGGGACGATGCGGAACTGCCGGGGTCTCCGAGAGGTCGTA
>DASQXY010000064.1:0-3840 GCA_035639455.1 Chthoniobacterales bacterium
GGGCTGCCGTCAATCGACGTAGCACGGAAACTCGCCCAGCGCGGCCTCTTCCTTTCGCACGGTGACTTTTACGCCGCGACCGTCGTTGAGCGATTGGGCCAAAGTTTGTATGGCCTAGTCCGCGCCGGTTGTGCCTGCTACACCAGTGAGGAAGAAGTGGATCGTCTGCTCGCCTGCGTCGGGGAATTGTAAATACACGCTCGCCATTGCTGCCGGCCGAAGATACGTGCGCCTATGCCCGCGACTTAAGGTCCGCCGCTGGATATTCGATGTTGTAGCGGCGAAAGTGACCGGCATCGCCATCCGGCTAGCTCCTTGTTGCGTCGCCGTGGCAACGCGCGACAACTTTAGTACAAGATCGACGGCAGAAAAGCGCCGGCTGGCCGATTGTAAAGACCTCCGGGCCCTCGCGTCATCAACATCATTGCGGGTTGGGCATTTTCTGAATCGATCTCAACACGTGACCCGTTAACAGGCTCGCCTGCGCGCTGCGCTCTGTGTAGCATGCGCTCCTTGTTATGAATCTCCATCTCATCCGCGCATTTGTCTTCTTCGCGACAATTGTATCTGCACAAGCGCGTCCGCTTGCGCTTGTCGGTGGTCGCCTCATTGATGGCTTTGGTGGCCAGCCACTCGCGAACAGTGTCATTATCATCGACAATGAGCGCATCACCGCGGTCGGCACGGTTGGCGCGCTGCAAGTTCCCGCCGAGGCCGAAGTGATTTCGACCGAAGGCATGGACGTGCTGCCCGGTCTCTGGGATTGCCATGTCCACACGATGCTGCTCGGCCACAGCGATTACGCGCATTGGGATAAAACCTATCCGCCGCGCCTGGGCGGCGAGATAATGCCTGCGGCCGCGAGACAACTGCTTACGGCTGGTGTAACCAGCGCGCGTGATCTCGGCGGTCCGCTCAAGGAAAGCATCAGCCTGCGCGACCGCATTAATCATGGGGAAATTCCTGGCCCAACGCTCTACGTCGCCGGTCCGTTCATCCAGCACGAGCCGTATCCCGGCACCGATTACTTCCGCTGGGGTGTGAAAGGCGCGGCCGACGGCAAGGCGAAGGTGAAACAGCTCGCCGAGGCCGGAGTCAACATTATCAAGCTCATCGACCAGGACCAAATGACGATGGAAGAGGTAAAGGTCGTGGTGGACGAAGCCCACGCGCACAAACTTCCCGTTGTCGCGCACGCACATCGCCCGGAAGAGATCCGCCGTGGACTCGCCGTCGGCGTGGATTGCTTTGAGCACACCGGGCTGTCGTCAGCGCCGAGTTATCCCGATGACATCTTGCATGCGCTGCACGAGCGAACAGCCAAGATGAGTTTGGGCCCGCTCTTCTGGTGTCCAACCATCGAAGGCTTCATTAACTACGAGTGGTTAATCGAGAACCCCGAGTCGCTTGATGATCCTGCGAATTACGAAGGTGTACCGCCCGATATCGCCGCTGACATAAAGCGTTCGATCGCGCACCCGAACCAGCTCGGCTACTACCAAATTACACCGCTTCGCGCCAAAACGGTCCGGCACAAGTTCAAGCAGCTACAGGATTCTGGTGTGGTCATGCTCATCGGCACCGACAGCGGCATCCCGATGAAGTTTCACACCAGCTCCACCTGGCACGAACTAGACGCGTGGGTCAATCATCTCGGCGTCGACGCGATGACTGCTATTCGCGCCGCCACCTACTGGCCCGCTGTGATGATGAAAGTAGACAAAGACTACGGCTCAATCAGCGAAGGTAAGTTCGCCGATATTATCGCCGTAAAAGGCGATGTGCTGCGTTACATCGACCTCTTGCAACGCGTCGACCTGATCATCAAACACGGCAAACGCGTGAAGTAGTTAGATCGACTAAGCCTAACAGGGTGCTTACTTCGAAGTTCACTGGTCGACACGGCGAAGTGAGCGCGGTCGCGATCCCGGTCGTCCTCGCAAACACGCCGCACCGGTTTGTGAACTCCGGCGATACGACGCTGCGCCAAATCGACATCCACGCGAGTCCAAGATTCATCCAGACAAACTTGGAATGAAAATTGGCGAACCGAGCCTAGCTGCTGTCGACAATCGGAGCTCCCAGTCTTCCATTCGATTTCGGGCTGAGAACTTTTCTCGTCATGCCGCGGCGAAACCGATTAATCGGTTGCTCCAAAAGCCGCCAGGAAAGAGCTGCAATAAAAACAGTCGTAATACCGAAGACGAGTAATCGTAAGGATGGAATCGTGATCAGGAATTGTAATGGTGCTGGCAACCAGCGATTGAACAGCATCGCCACCAAGACGTGATAGATGTAAAGGCCATAGCTGATTCTTCCGGCGAAGACGAGACCGGGATTCGTCAGCAAGTATCCGACGTGCCCCTGAAATCCGGTCGCCGTTCGCGCAACCAAAATGACAAATGCGCCGGCTTCGAGCGGTTCGACCAACACAGATTGCACTTTCGAAGGGTCGCTATTTCGTAATACCGCAGCGAGGATCAACATCGATAGACAGACCAGCGCGAGTAACCAACCGCTGCGACTTGGCCTCAGTCGTCCTCCGCACCAGCCGAGCGCGGCACCGGCCGCGAGCGAGTCGAGGCTGCCAAATGGCAACACCCATCGCGCAATCAGCGGCACAGAAAACATGACGCAGCCGATTCGAAACACGATTCCCGCAAGTGCAATGCTCAGGATTGCGTGCAGCATCCATTTGCGCGGCAGCAGCAAAATCAGCAGCGGCCAAAACAAGTAGAATTGCTCCTGTACGCAAATTGACCAGAGATGCGAGATCGCGGGCGGCCACTGGTTTTTTGACGCGATTATCCAGTTCACTGTGCCGGTAAAAACATATGCCCAGTTTTGACGAATCGTGCCGAGACCAAGGACTAACGCGACGGTCGTGAATACGAGATAGGCGGGCGCAATTCGAAGAAAACGCCGCCAGTAAAACGCGCCGATTGTCTCGCCGGTGGAAAGTACGCCGGCTGTCATCCGATCACGCGCACGTCGCAAGGACGCAGTAATGAAATAACCGCTCAGCACCAAGAAAAGGCGCACACCGGTCGCGCCGAGGTGGATCCAATCGGGTAACGGAAAATTCGGAACGTCGGCGCTAAAATGGTCAATCATCACGGTCATCACCGCAAGCGCGCGCAAGCCATCAAATTGCGGCTGATAAGCCTCCAGCGCGCGATCACGCGCCAAGGCTTGTGCCGACGTGAAAATATCTGCCCGACCCGATTCGACGCGAGTCCCAGCCCAATCAGTCGCCCAGCCCACGAACCAATGTAACGGCGGCGCGCGGATTTCGTTCCAAACTTTTTCCGCTTTTCTCTGCGGCCTTTGCGTCTCCGTGGTAAATATCACCGGCTTGAAACGCTTCCTCTGGATTTCAATCGCTGTTCTGCTGCTCACGTTCGTGGCTGTCGAACTCGATTGGAATTGGCGACGACAAATTTCGCCGCGAGGTGGACGTTACTTTTTTCATCGCGTTGAGCTCGCGGTGCCCTCATTTCGCCAGGGAGACCAAAAATGGAGTGACGATCCGCTCGGCGGAATTCCGGAAAACGGTACCATCGGCGGGGAGGGTTGCGCGGTGGCTGCGGCCGCGATGGTGTTCAAGTTCTACGGTATCGATGTTGATCCACAACAGTTAAACTGGTTTCTGAGTGGCGTCGGCGGATACACCGATCGCGGCTGGTTGTATTGGGACCGCGCCGCCTGGTTTGCGCCTGACCGCGTCCGTCACGTCTACGAAGATTTGCCTTCCTATTCGCTCATCGATTCCAATCTGGCTCACCGAAATCCAGTAATCGTGCGTGTGCGGCTGCGAAATGGCATCACGCATTTTGTGGT
>DASQXY010000065.1:0-6796 GCA_035639455.1 Chthoniobacterales bacterium
CGGCGGGCAAATTGCCGGCCAGATTTAGGCCATCTGCGAAGGTGATTGCGCATGCGGCCACGCCTGGGAGAGCATTTGCACGTGCCACAACGGTCCGCGCGTCGAGTGGCTGCTCCGGCTGGTCCGCGCTCTCATCTGCAGCTTCCGGGCTGTTCGACTCCGTGGTATTTTTGTCACTCTCAAGCTTGATCGGCACTCCTTCGGCTGGTTTATCAGAGCGCGCTTGGGTTGACTCAGCTAAATGCTTGGAGTCCTCGTCGGCAGCAATTGAGATGGGCGTCTCGAGCTTTTCCACAGCTGGCGATTGCTCCTGATCGTCACGCCTGCGCAGAAGAGCCGCAGGCACATTCTTCAAAACCTCGGACAACGGCAACGAAATCGGCGTCTCGGCCGTATCGCTCTTGATCAGGCCGCGGTACTCCGCAGGCATCGCCTTTTCCAGCACCTTTGCCGGCACGGTTACGCGTCCGGTCGCGAGTTGAGATTCAATCAGCGAGAGCGGCAAACGAATGCGCACATCGTCGGGAACGACAGACGGACTGCCGTTCAACTGAAAAGCCGGCAATGCTTCAAGAATAGCTAATAACGCTAAGGCGATGGTCGGGTCCGGCTGTCGGGCAGGTGTCAACTTTTCCGTGGAGATAGCGCGCTCGCTGGGTTCCACTCCCGGCACACGGATAAATCTGGGTCGAATGTCCCTAGGCGGCGATGGGACTCTAAGCGGAACGGGCGGCGGTGGCGGCGGCGGCGAAGTTGGCGAAGTTGGGACGGGCGGCCCGCTTGAGGCTGGAACTCTCTCAGAGGCGGGCGCACCCGTCCCGTTCGGTGGAAGGTCTACTAAACGCTTCACCGCTTCGTCGCGCTCGGACGCGGTGACATCGGCAGTTGGCAGTTTCGCGATAAGCGGAATTGGGGGCCGAATTGGCGGCGGCTTTGCGCTGTCAACTGCTTTCGTTTTCGACTTCTGGCTCGCGACGACGTTGCCAGCGGCGGACTCCACGGCGGAGAGCGCCAATGGAGTTTGCAGCGGCTCGATCGATGTGCCGAAGCGTTCTTTATCTTCAAGCGTCACTTCCAAGATGGGCGTTGCAAGATGTGGAACGGCCTGCTCCTGCTCCTGGTCCGTTCGCACCTGCAAGCTCATGAACTGCGCGAGCACTTTGTCGAACGGCAGATACACGACTGTGGAATCAGTCGGAGCCGGTGGGTGCAAAAACACCTCGGGCGCCTGGTGGTAAACATTCGTTAACGCGACTGCCGGTTTGCCGCTCGCCATGCCCTTTTCGAGCTCCGATGCTTTGAGCAAGATGTGGCGTTCTGGATCGAAACTTTGGCGCGGTTTCACCAGTCCCGGCGGGAGCCGATCGAGGATTTCGCCAAGGCGCAATGAAATTGCACGATCGGTCTTGACGCCCAGTTTGGTCGCGGATCGTGCTGACGTTTCTGACGGTTTTGGCGGTGCCGTAAACGCTATCGCCTCACTGCGGACAGGCGATTGTGACGCTGCTTTAACTGTCACTCCTGCTGCCGGTCGCAGCAAATCTGGTTCGACGGCTTTGGGCGTCACCTTCGGCAGGACGGTTTTGCTCAAACTGGATCCACTTTTCGCCACTGACGGGCTGGTACGTGGCCGCTGCGATGCGCGCGCGGGCGCTGAAAAGCGAGCGCGCAGTTTTTCGTAAAGACCAGAGAACGGAACCTTCATTCTAATGATCCTCCGAAGTCACACGCCAGATCTCCTCGAGCGTCGTTACACCCTCGATCGCTTTTTCCACGCCGACCATGCGCAGCGTTTTCATCCCTTCGCTCATGGCGTGGTTTTTAATGATCGTGGCCGAGGCGCGTTTGATGATTAAGCGCCGAATCGCTTCAGTCACCGGCAGCGCTTCAAGAATTGCCACGCGCCCGAGATAACCGCGACCTTTGCAGCGGTCGCAGCCAGTGCCGTGATAGAACACGGTGCCTTTAGTTTGTTCGATTCCAAGTCGCTCAAAAATCTCCGGCTCTGGGACAAATTCTTCGCGGCAGTTTGTGCAGATGCGCCGGACCAAACGTTGCGCGCAGGTCATGAGGATGGAGCTGGAGATGAGGAACGGCTCGATCCCCATATCGTCGAGCCGGGTGATGGCACCAGCCGCGTCGTTTGTGTGCAGCGTGCTCAACACTTGGTGCCCGGTCAGCGCGGCCTTCACGGCAATATCGGCGGTTTCGTTGTCGCGAATTTCGCCAACCATCACAATGTCTGGATCCTGGCGCAGGATTGAGCGCAGCGCGGACGAGAAATCGAGGCCAATGTCGCTGCGGACCGCGACCTGGTTGATACCCATCAGCTCGTATTCGATCGGGTCTTCAACCGTTACGATATTGTACGCCGGATTGTTCAGTTCGTGCAAAACCGAGTAGAGCGTCGTCGTTTTTCCCGAACCGGTCGGACCGGTGACGAGAATCATCCCGTGCGGTGCATCGATCGCTTTGCGGAATTTCGACAACGTATCGGTATCGATCCCCATCTGGTCGATGCCGCCCGTGAGTGACCCTTTGTCCAAAATGCGGATTACAATTTTTTCGCCGTGCGCGGTGGGCAAGATCGAGATACGCAGGTCGACTTCCTTCCCCATTACGCGGATTCGGAAGCGGCCGTCCTGCGGCAACCGCCGCTCCGCAATGTTCAGACCGGCGAGAATTTTGATGCGTGAGGTAATCGCAAGTTGGAGCGCTTTCGGTGGCGACTCGGCCAGAACCAACTCGCCATCAATGCGGTATCGCAGCTTCAGCGAATTCTGAAACGGCTCGATGTGAATGTCGGACGCCTTCTCCTTCATCGCTTGGACGAGGATTAGATTGACGATCTTGATGACAGGCGCGTCCTCGCTATCGGCCGCTAATCGGTCGAGATCGATCTCCTCGTGTTTGGCGGCGTGGACTTCGACTTCGCTCGTCTGCGCGGCTTCCTCGGCCACCTTTTTCAGCACCTGGCTCATGCTGGCGCTCGCGGTGTGAATGCCGCTGAGCGCGTCGTTGACCGCCTGCTCGGTGGTGATCATCGGCACAATCTCGAGCTGCACCCGCCGTTTGAGATCATCGACGGCGAGAACGTTCGTCGGATCAGCCATGGCCACGAACAGCTTGCAATCCAATCGCGCGATCGGTACTAGCTTGTTCGCTTTCGCCATTTCCCGCGGCACGAGCGACATTATCTCTTCAGGCACACGAAGCTTGCTCAGATTGACAGGCGGAGTGTTCAGGCAACGGCCCATGCTGAAGGCCATGTCCTGCTCCGTGACGAATTGACGATCCGTCAGGATCTTCAGCAAGCGACCGCCTTCGGTCTTTTGGATGTTGACAGCCTCCTCGAGCTGATTCGGCAGCAGCAGCCCGTCCTCCATGAGCACGTCGGCAATGCGTTCCGCGAAAGACTTACTCCTCATCAACTGAACACTTATACCCGCGTATCGAGGCGGTAGATTGACTGCAGGTTTTTGGCAATCGCAGAGGGGCGCGCTAGGTACCACGCGACTGTGTAATCCACAGACTGTTGAAATGCTTCGCGACCGGTGGAATCGAACGGATTGCAGCACGCTACCATGACGGTGCGACTCACCAGATCGAAGGGAACAAATAATCGCCCGATTGTGAGATAATCCGGCAGCATCGGCGCGATCTGCCGGTCGACATCGTAGTACTCAAGCGGCACATACGCGAACTTGGTTCGGTCGATGAGTGCCGAGATCACCGCTTCGAGCCGCGCATTGTCATCTTTGCAAAGCTGATCTAGCAGCGACGCGGCCAATGCCTGTCCACTCAGCTCCTTATTCAGCTGCGTCACGGTTTCGAGCGCCGCGTTGACCTCTTCTTCGGTAAAGAGCTGCTGGACGATCAAAAATTTCGCGAGATGATCGTCACCGCGCTCGTGCAAGTTGGTGAGCTTGCCAACTTTTCCGGCACGACTGCCGATGTCGATCAGCGAGCCGTCAGTCTCGTTGACGGCGCCGTTGTTGCCCGCTCCGGCGACAATGGTTTGGCCGGAGCTTTGCAGACGGGCCTCGATTTCGCCAAGCATTGCTAAGATGTCCGGCGCGTTTGGTTCTTTCAGCAGAATCGCCTCGCATTCGCGCATGGCGTTGCTGTGGGCACCGGCGTTGAAGTAGCACTCCGCCAGTCGGCGTGAGACGCGGACAAAATCCTCCTGTCGCCCGACCTTTTGGTAGGCTTCCTTCAGAATCTCCAGTGATTGATAGTCGTCGGGTTGTGTTTGAGTGATCGCCTCAAACATCTCGATCGTCTGGAGGATCTGGTTATGTTCTTCGTCCGACAGAGCGTGTTCCAGCACGGCCGCTCTAAAAGCTAGAAACATGCCTCTAGCACGGGCGAAACCGGCATTTTCCACTCGAAAATCGCCCTCTCTGGGCGGCAAACGGCTCCGCCGCCAACAGCACGATCCGCGATGAGGCCGATTCGTTCCGCCGAAGGAATTTCGCCGGCCTTACCAGCACCGGCTCGGGCAGCGAGCAACAGCCCAGCCGGAACTCACATGATTAGGCTGACTGCTGCGTCTTGAGTAACTTGATGGCGTCGCGAATTTCGGCAGCTCGCTCGTAAAGCTCGCTCGCGATCGCGGTCTCCATTTCCCGCTGCATGAGCTCGAGCTTAGAGAGCGGCCGTTTCGCGCGCACTTCCTCGAGCCACTCCTCAAGAAATGCAATCTCAGAACTCTTCGCCGCCAGTTCAGGAAAATTTGAGCGCTGAAAGAACTCGATGATAGCGTCCCGACCGCGTTCGATTTCGCGGATCGCTTCCGGAAATTTTCCTGCCCCGAGAAAAATAGACGCCTTGGCACGCGTATTCATCATCAGCACGTATGGCCGAAACTGCTGCAGGCCCCACGCAAGTTCCTCGCGATCGCTGTGCGCAATCACAAAATCGAATAGATCTAGATTCCGCTGCGTGTCGCGCACCACGCCCGCGAAGTCGTTGATCTGAAATAAGCTGAGGTAACGATGGTAATACTGGATCCCCTCCTGCTGAAGCTCGGTGCATTGCTCGGCCGTCAGCTCGTATTCCTCTCCGGTGCGTTCCGCGCGCGCAGCGCGGTCCTGGTGGAATGCCAGGAGCGATTCAAAACCGTGCGGTCGCGCACCATCCGGTCGACCTGTCATTTCCATCTGCAGCACGCCGAGATCGATGCGCAGTTGCAATTTCTCTCGCCCATCCAACCCGGCAATTTTGCGCACCTTGATCGCGCCGGGCTCATGCGGCCAGTCCCGGAGCAAGCTATTCAGATCCAAGCTCATCGCCGGTTAAAGCATCGAACATTTAGCCTTCGGTTGTCAATACGCTCGCAAGCACCGGAATTTGGTTCGCACCAGATAATCGGAGAAACCTCCAATGGTTGCGAACGCGGCGGAAGACTTGATCTTGTACGGCGTGGAGCAGGCAATCGACGCGTTCATCCGCTTTCTCGCCGTCGAGCGCGGTCTCTCGAGCAACTACCAGCTCTCAACCCAACGCTCGCTAACCGAATTCGCCTACTGGTCTAGGTCGAAACACAAGATCGACAATCCGCGCCAAGTCACTCTTCCGATCTTGTCCGAGTATTTGGTCGAACGGAAACGAAATGGACTCGCGGTGGCGTCGATCAAATTGATTGTCGTTGCGCTGAAAGTTTTCTTCCGCTTTCTCGCGCGCCGCGGCGATATCAATGAAAACCCGGCTGATGCCTTGCCCTTGCCGCGCCTTGAACGTTATCTGCCCGACACGCTGAACGAATTGCAGGTCGAGCAGCTGCTCGACAGCATCAACACAAAAGTGCCGCTCGGCTTGCGCGACCGTGCTATGCTCGAATTGCTTTACGCCAGCGGCTTGCGCATTTCGGAGTTGACCACGGCGCGGCTGGAGAGCTTTAACACTGGGGAGCGGATCCTTCGCGTCACAGGCAAAGGCAATAAGACGCGCCTGGTGCCGGTTGGCCGCAAAGCGGCCGAAGCACTTTCCTTGTACCTGTCTTTCGAGCGGCCAAAGCTGGTGAAGGGCCGAACCGGCAGCGAAATCTTTCTTTCTGCTCGCGGTGCCAGACTCACGACCGCGCGCGTTTGGCAGATCGTTAAACGTATTGCGCAGCGCTCCGGCCTGGAGGCGAACATTTATCCTCATCTGCTGCGGCACAGTTTTGCCACGCATTTGCTCGGCAACGGGGCCGACCTGCGCATCATTCAGGAAATGCTCGGCCACGCAGACATTTCCACGACACAGGTTTACACGCATGTCGATCAACACCGGCTGAAAGCTGTGCATCGACAATTTCACCCCCGCGCGTGAGCGTTTGCCGCCGAGGATGGCGGCCCCTACAGTTGCCTGCCAATGCGACGATTTCTGCTGTTCGCGCTCGCGATAGTTCTCGTTGCCATCGCAGGCTGGTTTTACGTGTCAAGAACCATGGGCGGCCGATCAGTCGCGGTTCTACTGCCACGCGACACTGTTATGTTTGCACACGCGCCGGATTTCACCCGGATGCAGGATCAATGGCACCGATCGGACATTTACCAGCTTTATCGCGAGCCAGCTGTGCAGGATTTTTTGCGCAGACCGCTCGCGAACGCACCAAAATCGGATACGGCTCGGCAAACGCTTAACGAACTTAAGCAGGTTGGTCCGAAGGACGCGTTCGTGGCGCTCACCTCCCTCGAGGGAAATAGGCCGCGGTTGCTTGCCGGCTTCCATTTCCGTGGCCGGCAGGCGGCAGTGGAACAAATCATCGGGAACTGGCGCGCGAACGTGCTGCGCCAAACTGGCAATGCGC
>DASQXY010000066.1:0-2613 GCA_035639455.1 Chthoniobacterales bacterium
AGAAAATTCAGACGGCGCAGCGCGTCTGAGCACCTCACCGCGCTAAACCGCGCCATTCTCGAATCGGCTCTCGATTGCATCATCACGATGGATGCGAATGGCATCGTGCGAGAGTTCAATCCCGCGGCAGAACGCGTCTTCGGTTATCCGCGTGAGGAAGCCGTCGGAAAAGAACTGGCCGAATTGATTATCCCCCCGAGGATGCGCGAACAACATCGGCGCGGCCTGGCGCACTATCTTAGAACCGGTGAAGGCCCCGTCCTTGGACGACGTATCGAGATTAACGGTCTTCGCCGCGATGGAACGGAAATTTTAATCGAACTCGCAATTACGCCGTTCAAAGCGGACGGCGCACTGCTTTTCACAGGCTATCTGCGGGACATCACCGAGCGCCGTCGGGATGAACAGGCCAGGCACCATCTCGCTGCGATCGTCGCATCGTCGGATGACGCGGTGATCAGCACGGATCTGGACGGACATATCATGACTTGGAACCACGGCGCCGAACGCATTTTCGGCTACAAGGCCAATGAAGTGATTGGCAAACCGGTCACAATTTTGATCCCGCCGGAGCGGTACGACGAGGAGCCCGGCATTCTCGAGCGCATCCGCCGAGGCGAGCGCGTCGAGCACTACGAAGGTGTCCGGCGCCGCAAGGATGGGACAGTCGTGGACATCTCGGTCACATTTTCGCCGATCAAAAATGAAAGCGGTCAGGTAATCGGGGCTTCGAAAATCGCACGCGACATCACGGACCGGGTGCAGATTGGGCGCCGCCGCGCCGCGCAATACACGATTGCCCGTTTGCTGGCTACCTCCCACTCAGTCGCCGAGGTGGGTTCACAGATCATTCAGACGATCGCCGGGAGTGGTAATTGGGTATTCGGTTCGATCTGGCGTTATTACCGCGATGAACACCAACTGCGCTGCGCTACGACCTGGCACACGGGAGCGGTGTGGCTGTGGGCGTTCGAACACACCACGCGCTCCACATCGCTGTTAAGCACGATCGGTCTGCCTGGCCGAGTGTTTGCGTCAAAGAAAGCAGTCTGGATCCCCGATGTGACGCGCGATACAAATTTTCCGCGGCGAGATGCTGCGGCCGAAGCGGGCATCTGCGGTGGGTTCGGCTTTCCGCTCATTGCCGAAGGCGAGATCGAAGGCGTGCTCGAGCTTTTTAGCCCGAGCGTTGTTGAACCAGATGATGATTTCTTGAAAATGGTCGAAGCTATCGGGAGCGAGATCGCTCTTTTCATCCGGCGTCGCCGACTGGAGACGGAGCTACAACAGCAAAAAGAAACCGCCGAAGCAGCAAACGCAGCGAAGGACCGCTTTCTTGCCGCGCTCAGCCATGAACTGCGTACGCCGCTCACGCCTGTGTTGATCTGGGCTGGCGGCACGGTCAATCAGCCCGGCCTCGATCCCGACATTCAGGAGGGCTTAAAAATGATCTGCCGCAACGTCGAGCTGGAAGCGCGGTTAATCGACGACTTGCTCGATTTGACGCGGCTTGCGCGCGGCAAATTGCAGCTGCAACTGCGAGAGGCAGATGTGCATGAGCTGGTTCAGCATGCTTTGGACATCGTCCGCAAAGAGATCGAAGACCGACATCTCAAACTGGCTGTTTCCCTCCAAGCTTCTTCTCACATTTTGCGCGTCGACGCATCGCGCCTGCAGCAGGTTTTCTGGAATGTCCTACGCAACGCCTGCAAGTACACGGACGAACACGGCGCGTTATCCATCCGCTCGTCCAACCCGCAACCCGGTAAACTCAAAATCGAGATTAGTGATAGTGGCGTCGGTATTGCACCCGAGTTCTTGGCGAAAATTTTCGAGCCGTTCGAGCAGGTGGATAGACGGCGAGAAGGTCTCGGCCTCGGTCTCGCCATCAGCAAGGCAATCGTCCAAATGCACGGTGGCAGTATTCGCGCCCACAGCGAGGGCATCGGCAAAGGCGCGACATTCAGCATCGAACTCGCCAGCCTCGACCAGTAGGCCGGCTGCAGAAACCCCGTCCCGCGTCCGGGGTTCTCGGTGCTTGAGTGACTTTTTGCAAAAAAATGCTTGCCAAACCCGACCAACATAGTAGACATTACCGAATCCATACTAAACAACTAGAGATTGTGGCATGAAAACAAAATTACTCCTACTGCTGATTGAGCCGTTTCTCGTCGCGAAAGTAGTGCTCTGCTGGATAACGGCATTGCCCGTCCTGGCGCTCGCCTTCTCCGGGCTCACCGTTTGGGACGCAACCGACTCAATGTTAGCATCATACCGACGTGGCCGGGAGACAAGGCGTTTTCAACTCAGAGGCGCGAATGTGCGAGCTTGAAGACGGCTGGTTTGTTCTCGTCGCCTGTGATTCACGCCGAGGGCGCTGCTGTTTATCACCGTAGGCGAGCATCGCTCAAATCAACGAGGATGGACCAGACAAGCGTTGACAACCCTACTCCACAAGTAGAGTATCGAAGGCCTCATGGAGCAGTAGGAATGACCCTCTCTAAACGCAGTGAGTACGCACTTCGAGCCCTGATCGACCTCGGTATCGCTCATGAACTCGGCCGCCCAATTCTTCAGGTGACGGAGTTGGCGGCCAAGGAGAAATTGCCAATT
>DASQXY010000067.1:0-3122 GCA_035639455.1 Chthoniobacterales bacterium
ATTTTGTTGTAGAGGCAGTTTGTTTCGCACTCGTCATCATCACTTCAGCCGTGCCGTTGGTAAGCGCGGCAAATGCGGTGGTCGAACTTTGTCGGGCATTTGCTCAGCTTTGATCTAACCGTGGTTCCACAGCGAAAACCAAAAGAAGAAACGATTGTGCGGCCGGCCGGATTCGCGTCGAATCTCTCCTCGATGGATGTGCCGCGCGTCGGCGTTGCAGCGAAGAAGCGCAAGCGCCGCATCATTATCATCGCTGCTTCCTTACTGGGTTTGATTCTGGCGACGATTGCGATCTCCCGGCTAAAACCGGCAGTGCCGAGCGTTGATCGCTCTACCGTCTGGATCGATACCGTTAAACGCGGTCCAATGGTGCGACAGGTGCGCGGGCTCGGCACACTCGTGCCGGAGGATATTCGCTGGATCCCTGCAAATACGGAAGGACGGGTAGAAAAAATAAATATCTGGCCCGGCACACCCGTGGAGCCGGACTCGGTGATTTTGGAATTGAGCAGTCCCGAGCTTGAACAAGACGCACACGACGCGGAATCAAAAGCGAGCGCAGCGGAGGCGGACCTCACGAGCGTTCGCGCGACTTTGCAACGCGAATTACTCGATCAGGAATCGAAAACAACCGCCGCGCACGCCGCCTACGAGCAGGCGAAGATGGAGCGCGAAACGAACGATCAGTTGGCAAAGAACGGTTTGATCGCCGTGCTCGACTACAAGAAGTCGAAGATAAAGGAAGAGGAATGCAAGAAAAGCGATGAGATCGAGCAAAAGCGCCTGGCATTTTCGCGCGATTCGATCGAGCCGCAGCTAGCCTCGAAACAAGCTGCAGTCGATCAAGCGAAGCAACTGGCCAAACTGAAGCTGGATCAGGTTGAAGCGTTGCACGTGAAAGCCGGAATGTCTGGCGTGTTGCAGCAATTGCCGGTGCAAATCGGCCAGCGACTCAAGATAGGGGACAATCTCGCCCGGGTGGCCGATCCGACGAAATTGAAAGCGCAGGTAAAGATCGCCGAGACGCAGGCGAAAGATATTCAAATCAACCAAAGCGCTGTAATTGACACGCGCAACGGCACCGTGAAAGGCCACGTCACGCGCGTTGATCCCGCAGTCGAGCAGGGAACTGTTACCGTCGATGTTGCGTTCGATGAGCCGCTGCCGAAAGGCGCGCGCCCCGATCTAAGCGTCGATGGAACGATTGAGCTGGAAAATCTCAACGACGTCATTTACGTGGGCCGGCCGGCGTTCGGACAGGAGAACAATACCGTCGGAATGTTTAAGCTCGTCAACGGAACCTCGGAAGCCGTGCGCACTCCGGTCAAGCTCGGCAAGAGCTCGGTCAACACCATTCAGATCTTAGATGGCCTTCAACCCGGAGACCAAGTCATCCTCTCCGATACGAGTGCGTGGGACGCACACGATCGAATTCGACTTAACTAAAAAAGGCAACACATGCATTCAACTGAACTAAAAGCTACACAGTCAAATGAAGCTTCCGCAGCAAATGGCGCGGCGGCATTGATCCGGCTCAGCGGCGTGACCAAGGTTTTCCTTACCGATGAAGTGGAAACCCACGCTCTCTCGGGAATCCATCTGGACATTCGTGTTGGCGAATATGTTTCAATTGCCGGACCGTCAGGTTGCGGCAAGACCACACTGTTATCGATTCTCGGCCTGCTCGATACTCCATCTGACGGCAGCTACTCGCTAAAGGGGCACGAAGTTGCAAATCTTTCGTTCGCTGACCGCGCACGCATTCGCAATCGTGAGATCGGTTTCATTTTCCAAAGCTTCAATTTAATCGGCGATCTCACTGTTTTTGAGAACGTCGAATTGCCGCTGACCTATCGGGGAATGCCAGCCAGCGAGCGCAAGTCGTTTGTCACGGAAGCTCTGGAGCGCGTGGGCATGGCGCATCGAGCGAAACATTTGCCAAGTCAGCTCTCCGGCGGCCAACAACAGCGCGTGGCTGTCGCCCGGGCGCTCGCCGGCAGGCCGGCAATTCTCCTAGCCGATGAACCCACGGGCAATCTTGATTCACGCAACGGCGAAGCAGTGATGCAATTGCTCAAGGAACTGCACGAGAGCGGCGCGACGATCTGCATGGTCACGCACGACGAACGTTTCGCTCAGCACGCAGACCGTACGGTTCATCTCTTTGATGGTCGCGTAGTGGAGGATCGTATCGCGGCATAAGTAAGGTAAGGAAATGCAAACGCTCTGGCAGGACATCCGCTATGGCGTGCGCATGCTGCTTAAGTCTCCGACGTACACCGCCATCGCCGTCGCGGCCCTTGCTCTAAGCATCGGCGCGAACACCGCGGTTTTTAGCGCGGTCAATACGCTGTTACTGCGTCCGCTACCATTGAAAGACTTGGACCAGTTAGTTCTCAGCCAGGCGTTGCGCGAAGGCTTCGATCCATACGAATCGTCATTCCTGGAACTCGAGGCTTTTCAGCAGCGAAGCCATTCTTTTGCAAGCATTGGTGCGGCGCAGCAGCGTTCGTTCAATTTAACCGGGCGAGGCGACCCTGAGCGGGTTCGCGGTGCGTCGATCACGCCAGATTATCTGACAACGCTCGGCGTCACGCCGGTTATCGGCCACAGTTTTTCTGCCGAGGAACAACGGCCAGGCGGTACGGCAGTTGCCCTGATCAGTTACAGCTTTTGGCAAAAACACTTTGGCGGGAACGCGAGCGTTGTTGGTGAGATGCTGAATCTCGAAAGTCGCACTTACACCATCGTCGGAGTAATGCCTTCGGGATTTGATTTGCCCGCGGCGGCCGACATCTGGGTGCCTTTGCAAATTGACATCTACAGCTTACCGCTGAACCAGCGCGCTGTGCCCGGCTGTGAAATCGTGGCCAGGCTTCGTCCGGGAATCAGCCTCGAACAGGCGGATGCGGAATCAAAGTCAATCGCGCGGCGATTGGAGCAGGAATTCCCACAACTCCGCCGTGGCTGGACCGTTAGATTGATTTCGCTGCGGCAAGCATTGCTCGGTGACTACGCGGGACGCGTGAACAAAGCGCTCGTCGCGCTTATGGGCGGAGTTGGTTTTCTCCTGCTCATCTGCTGCGCGAACGTGGCAAATCTGCAGCTGGCTCGGGGGGTCG
>DASQXY010000068.1:0-5008 GCA_035639455.1 Chthoniobacterales bacterium
TTCGTACGGACTGTTGAAGTAAATGTTGTCGTCGTGGTAGCCATCGAAGAACGAGCTGATGTCGAACGACCCGCTCAGGGTGATGAGCACACCAACCGCGTCTTGATAACGAAAGGCGATGTTGGCGGCGTGATAGGCGCCGAGGCTAGCGCCGGTTACGGCCACACGATGCATCGAACATTCGCGCCGCGCGAAATCAAACACGTCCCGCACGATCACGTTTTCGTAAGCGTTATGGGTCCGCATGCGATCGGCCGGATGGATGCTTTTGTTGTAGAAGCTCTCGAGGTCGATCGCGTCAGGGCAATAAACCGTCACGCGACCTGAATCAACGAACGGCGCAACCGAGTCGACTAATCCGAAGTCTTTGTTCTGGTAGTAGCGACCGAAAGAGGTCGGGAACAAAATGAGCGGCAGACCACCGCCCTGACCAAAGACGAGCATCTCGAACTCACGGCTGAGCCACTGCGTGTACCATTTGATGTAGCGCTCGTGCATCGCTGCGTATCAGTGCGAGCGAAGCATAACGCCAGTCAGGCTCGGACCGAAGTCGAGAAATCCCTAACTGTTCTCGATTAATCGTATTCACAGGGAGTAAGAGATTCCTCGACAAGCTCGGAATCACAGACGAAGCGTCTCGGTTTTTATGGCCGCGCACACGCTCACCGGAAACATCAAACGCCATCGCGGATTCCGGTCCCGGATTTTGGATAATCGGCGCGATGTGCTGGTCTATCTACCGCCGCGTTACCGGCGGCTCGGGCGCGTACGCTATCCGGTCTTGTATTTGCAGGACGGGCAAAATGTATTCGACGCGGCCACGGCGTTCAGCGGAGTGGAATGGAAAGTCGACGAAACGGCCGAGCGCCTCATCCGTAAGAAGCTGATCGAACCGTTGATTATCGTTGCGGTTGCGAATATGGGTGATGACCGCGTTCACGAGTACGCGCCCACGCGGGGCGTGATCAGCCAAGAAGCTTCGCGAAAGAAACGCAGTAAAGGCCTCGGACGAAAGTACGGCGAGTTCCTGGTTGGCGAACTGAAGCCGTACATCGACCGCAGCTACCGCACCAGACGCGACGCTGAATTTACCGGTATCGGCGGCTCTTCCTTGGGCGGCTTGCTCGCACTGTCGTTGGGCCTTTGGTTCCCGAATGCTTTCTCAAAGATCATCGCCATGTCGCCCTCGGTTTGGTGGGATAACGAAGTGATCGTCCAAATGGTGGAAGATCTCGAAGCCAAGTTGCCGTTCAAAATTTGGCTGGATACCGGAACGCGCGAAGAAGGCTGGGAACGGGCACGGCACCTACGCGACGCTCTCGTGGAGAAAGGGTGGACATTGCACCGCGATCTGCAATATACGGAGCGCAAAGGGGGCGAGCACAGCGAGGCAGCTTGGGCCGAGCGGGTTGACCCCGCACTGCGGTTTCTATTTCCAGCGGTGCGCCGAAAGTAAATTGTGCCGCCAGAGACGGCGCCAGCTACAATGTCGGTCTTAGCGGCCGACCGGCGGGATGGGTGGCGGGTTCGGCGGCAACGGCTCAGGTGGTGGTGCCGGCGCGGGTGGTGGTTCCGAAGGTGGCGGTTTTTTCGGCATTACTGGAATGGTTTACCATAGACCTGATATACGCGTACAAAACCGCCGATGAAATCGGAATCCTTTTGGTAAGCAAACGCGCGGTGCTTCGCCGACCACTGTAATTCGCGCGGCCCGTCGGGGTGATTCGGATCGTAGGCCAGATAATCTTCGGTGTCGGTCCCGGGCCGGGCCGGCTTGTGCGTGTAAATGAGGATGCTGTGATTGATCGCGAGACTCGGAAATGTCGACAGATAGGCGATGAACAAATCGCCGCGATCGAGTGCGGCATTGAGATTGGCGTGCGTCTTCTCCTGATACCGCGGATCGTGCTGGAAAAGCATGCGAAAGTTGCCGATGCGGATGTAAGTCGGCCAGCCGATCCCGATATTTTGTTGAAGCAGTTTCGTCCGTGTCTCACTCATCTCGTGCAGATTCGCGTAGCCGGGAAAAACGATCCGCTCGTTTTCGGGCAATGCGGCGTGCCATGGCGCACGTCGTGTCACGGCGCGGATACGCCCGGCTAGCTCACGATCGTCGAGCGGCCGCCCGTTAGGATCGAAGCGCGCAAACTTGTAGAACTGCACCGCCGTCCGCGTCATGACGAAACAGCGCCGGGTGTAGAGCTTGCGATCTTCCTCTGATGGCGAACGAAGAAACGCGATGCCGCGATAATATTTAAACACCGTCACGTTCGCGAATGCGAAGGTGTCGCGCGCGTAGTTGAATTTGTTTGCCGCCGCGTGGGCCTTCGGCGACTGCGCAGCGACAACAAGCCCGAGCAGAGCGAGTACGCCCTTGCGATAGGGGCCGAGCACCATCAGGCGCGCGCAGCTGTCGCCGCGCTAGGTGCTTCTTCGAAGTTCCCGAGCGCGCGAAATTTCTCGTAACGCCTTTCGATCAATTCGTCGATCGGGATCACACGAAGAGCGTCGAGGTTTTTCTGGAGGGCGGCACCGAGACTTGCGGCGGCCACATTGTAGTCGTGGTGTGCACCGCCTTCCGGCTCGGGAACGATTTCATCGACCACTCCGAGGTTAAGCAAATCTTGCGCGGTTAGTTTTAACGCTTCCGCGGCTTCGGCTGCATGGCGCCGGTCCCGCCAGAGAATGGCCGAGCACGCCTCCGGGCTGATAACCGAGTAGTAGGCGTTCTCGAGAATCAAAACGCGATCGGCCACGCCGATCCCAAGCGCCCCGCCTGAGCCGCCTTCACCGATTACCGCTGCGGTAATTGGCACCCGCAACCCCATCATCGCGCGCAAGTTCACCGCGATCGCTTCGGCGATGTGGCGTTCCTCTGAGCCGATGCCGGGAAAGGCGCCCGGTGTATCGATTAGTGAGATCACCGGCATTCCGAATTTTTCCGCCAGCCGCATCAGGCGCAGCGCCTTGCGATAACCCTCCGGATGCGCGCAGCCGAAATTGCGCATCACATTTTCTTTCGTATCGCGACCCTTTTGATGTGCAAGCACGATGCAGCGTTGGGTGCCGAACATGGCCATTCCACACGGCATCGCCTTATCGTCGGCGAACTGCCGGTCGCCGTGCAGCTCGATCCAGCTCTCGAAACAGCGCTCGACATAATCCAGCGCGAAAGGGCGTTGCACGTGTCGCGCGATCTGGACGCGCTGCCAGGCAGTCAGGTTTCCGTAAATTTGGCGACGCGTTTCGGCGATCTTTGTCTCGACCGCTTTTACCGCTTCATCGAGATCGACATCGTGCTCGGCCGAATGCGCCTTCAAATCGCGCAAACGGCGTTCCAACTCAAAAAGCGGGTTTTCAAAATCTAGCGGCTGGAGGTCCATAGACGAAGCGTCAAACCGATAAAGCGTCGAACCGTTGAAGCGTCAAGCGGTCGCGCGAACCCGGCCCCCCTACAGCGGTTCAACGCTGCGACGGTTCAATCCGTAATCGTGACAGGGGTGCGGTTGTTTACAAGTCCGCTCAGCTCCTCAACATCCGCCGCTGCGAGGCCGAGGCCTTGGGCGGGCGGCGGCTGCCCGAGGTTCGGATGCGCTGGATCAGGGACGGAATAGATCGTGTAAGCGGGTGCGCCGAGCCGGATCCAACGTGTGCTGCCGACGAACTCCTTCGTTCCGAACCCGACGCGATGACCGTCGCGCCACGCCATGACCTCGGCCACTTTCGTATTCACCTTGGGCGGTTGCCGCGTCGGAAATTTCTCCTCCACCGCGTGGTATTGCTTGAAAAACGCACCGTGATTCAGCAGCACGACCAGCTTGGCTTTGCGTTGGATGAGCAGGCTGAAATCCGGATGCGAAATGAGCAGCCGCTCCCCGATACGCAACATGGTGCTGCTCATGTTGTTCATGCGCATGATTAATTCGGGCGTGGTTTTCAGTTTATGGGCGATTTTCGCCAGCACATCCCCCGGCTTGACGATGTATTCCTCCTTTTCCGGAGACGGAATGCGCGAGAGCAGGATATCGACATTGATCTCGCCAAGGAGGTCCTTCGCCTCTTCGCTGTGCAGCCCGCTTGGATATTTGAGGATGAACGCGCTCAGCGCGTCGCGCGCTTCGGCCGGTTTACCTTCCTGGCGCAATTTCGTCGCCGCCTCAAATTCCGGGAGACTGATGTCCGGCGTTGGCGCAGGGGTGATCTCGCCCCGCTCTTCTTTGCGCACCTGAATATCTTGATGAAAGACGACATTGTAGCCGATCCACGCGCCGCCAAAGATGAGCAGCGCAAGGAGCAGAGCGATCAGCCACTTCATGAGCGCGAGAAACTAAATGTATCATTCGTCCCGGCGCGCTTTTCCAGCGGCAGCGCGGCGGCGAATCAGCTCGTTGGCTCGGAGCTTGTTTGCTCGGCGCCGGGAAAGAACCGGTGCCACAACCGCCCGATCGTGCGTTCTTCCTCGTTGTTCCAGGTGAAGTGACAATCTTGGCAATAGAATTCCTTTGGGATAATCCTGAGCGCACAAAGCAGCGCGACCATCGCCGGAGTGATGAACTTGCGCGTCATCTGCGGGTACTCGATCTGCGGTGAGCCGCACTGCGGACAGCGAACAATCGCGGCGGCGATTTCTGCATCGTTAGCTTCCCATTCGATCATCAGAGCTTGGGCGCGCTCGAAATCATCATCCTCCACCATTACCTTGGCGTTTGCCTGGGGTCGTGACATGAAGCCGACCTGCTGGAGCGGGGCCTCATTGTGAATATCGGCGTGCACACCTGCCTGCTGAAAACGCTGCTTGATCTGCTTAGCCTTTGCTGGCTCGTTGAATGTCGCGATCGTCACCATGGTGCGCTTCGCCTCACGTGGCGCGGAATTGAGCAAACATCAATTAACGAGCGAGCGCAAGATTCGCCGGCGGGAACCACTGATAGAGAATCAGATACACCAGCACCCCTGTCACCGAGACATAGAGCCAGATAGGCATCGTCCAGCGGCCGAGTCGGCGGTG
>DASQXY010000069.1:0-17552 GCA_035639455.1 Chthoniobacterales bacterium
ACTTTTGCACGCTTGTTCGGCGGGGCGCCGAACCAAGCACCCGAAGCGCTTGCGCTGCCCAGGCCTAAATCACGCAAGCATCAGATTGGGATTGATTTCTTCGGTTACCTTCGATTCAAAGCCGCGGCCCAATCGCATCGCTGCCGCAAACGCAATCATTGCCGCATTGTCTGTGCAAAGCCATGGCTCGGCGACTCTGAACGCCAGGCCTTCACGCCTGCATGCGTCGCCGAGCTGCTCTCGTAGAGTGCGATTACAACTTACGCCGCCGCTCAGCGTGACGAGATCGATAGTCTGCTTTTGTGCTGCGGTGATCGTTTTCTGCACCAGAACGTCGACAATCGCCTGCTGAAACGACGCACAGAGATCGGCCATGTAATCGCCGCGCAATTTCGGAGACAGATAGCGCACCGCGGTCTTCAATCCGCTGAAGCTGAAATTTTCCAGACCAGGCATACTGCGCGGCAGCTCGAAGCGGCTCGGATTGCCACCGCGAGCCCGCCTTTCGATTTCCGGACCACCGGGATAGCCAAGCCCGAGAAGTTTGGCCACTTTGTCGAATGCTTCACCAGCCGCATCATCAACGGTGTTGCCAATGATTCGATAATTGGCGACGCCGCGAACGTGCACGGTCATGGTGTGACCGCCGCTGACGACGAGCGCGATGTTTGCCGGGACCTCTGATTGCCCGAAAAAGGGCGAGAGCAGATGGCCTTCAAGATGATTGATGGCGAGATACGGTTTGCCGAAGCCTATCGCCAAACCTTTTGCAATCGAGGCGCCAATCATCAACGAACTGGCCAGACCCGGTCCGCTCGTAGCCGCGAAGGCGTCCACCAGCGACATGTTGATCTTCGCCGCGCGTGTGGCGCGCTCGAGCAAGCGGCGCGCATGAAGCAGATGATTACGCGATGCAAGCTCGGGCACCACTCCTCCGTATTTCTCGTGTTCAGCGATTTGCGAGGCCACTTCGCTGGCCAACAACTCGCCGTTACGCAAGATGGCGATGCCGGTCTCATCGCAGGACGTCTCCCATGCGAGAATGGTCATGGCATTAATGTAGCGGCGTTTGTGTCAACCGCCGAAAAGTGAAAGAGGCGCCTCGCACAAGGCGCCTCCGTAGTCACTTCTTCACCGCGTCCGGCTTGGCCGCGTTTTCCTGAGCGTAAATCATTACGCCCTTGAGCGCGTCGATCGCGCGGAGCATCTGCGGGTCGCGCGTCTTGATGATTTCTTTATCTTCTTCAGGTTTGACGCTCTCGCCACTGCGCACGGCGAAGAGAGCGCGCTCCTGTTCTGCGCTCATTGGCACCCGAATGTTTGGAATAACGCCGTTGCCATGGATCTGCTGATTGCTGGGCGTGTAATATTTCGCGGTCGTGAATCGCAGCGCCGAGCCATCCGGCAGTTGCATCACATTTTGCACTGATCCTTTTCCGAATGTGGTTTCGCCAACGATGACCGCCCGATGCAAATCTTTTAGTGCGCCGCAGACAATCTCTGCTCCACTCGCGCTGCCTTCATTCGCCAGCACAGCCATTGGAAAATGCGGGCGCTCTTTCGCAGTCGCCGGCGTTGAGTAATCGCGCTGTTGCGAAGCGACACGGCCCTGGGTCGAAACGACTGTCGTGTTCGGCGGCAGGAATTGCGCGCACACGTCGACCGCGCTGTTCAATAGCCCGCCAGGATTGTTCCGCAGGTCAAGAATCAGCGCCTGCATGCCCTGCTTCTGCAGCTGATCGAGCGCCTTCGACAATTCATCGGCGGTCGGCTCATTGAACTGAATCAGCCGGACGTAGCCGATTTTAAAAGGACCGGTCAGCTCCGCATCGAGCAAGCGCGCACCTTTGACGCTTTGCACTTTGATCTCGGTCCGCTCGAGTACGTAATCCTTCACCTCTTTCGTCGAGGGCCGCAGAAGCGTAAGCGTCACTTTGGCGCCGGCCGGTCCGCGCAATAGACTGATCGCGTCCTGTAGTTCCATCTTTTCCGTCGACGCGCCGTTGATCTTGAGAATTTGATCGCCCGAGAGAATGCCAGCTTTCGCCGCAGGCGTGTCCTCCATCGGTGTGATCACCGTCGGCAAACCGTTCTTCATCGACACCTCGATGCCCAGGCCATTGAACCGGCTGCGCGTGTCCTCCTGCATGTCGCGAAAATCGTCCGGATCCATGAACTGGCTGTGCGGATCGAGCGAGGCGAGCATCCCTTTCATCGCCGCGGTGATCAGATCGTGGTAACTGGTTTTGTTGGCGTCGACGTAGTCCTGCCGCAGCAACTGCACAGCTTTGGCGAAAATCTCGATCTGCGAGTAGCCGTTATCGTCCTCTGGCGGGTTCGCCGTCTGGGCCGCGCGGCTGTGCGGCGCGAGCCACACTACACACGTCAAGAAAAGCAGAATGCCGAATCCAAAACGTTGTCTCATGAGCGGAAGTGGGTGCTTCGGCAATCATCGCTCATCGAAAATTTTTTGGCAACGCAGAGCGCTTCAACTAGCTTCGGCGCGCAAAGTAGCCTCGCCGCAATGATCCTGCTGCGCCGCCTCGCCGTTCTCCTCGCGCTCCTGCTTCCACTCGCCAGCCATTTCGCCGTCGTGATTTCCGATTCTGAATACGAAGCTGTCGCCGAGGAGTACATCAAAGGCTATTTCAATGCACGGCCACTACAGGGCACCGCGCTCGGTCTGCACGAGTATGACGGCAAAATCAGCGATTACAGCCGGCTTGCCCTCGACGCTGAACTCGCACGACTCCGCCGATTCGACGACCGCCTGAAAAAATTTGAGCCGGCCAAGTTGAGCCAGCGCCAATCCATTGACCTGCGGATTCTGCAGGCGGCGATCAAGAAGGAGCTCTTTCAGATCCAAGACATGTCGCTCTTCGAACGCAACCCAATGGTGTATGCGCGGGCGGCCGACGTAAACGTTTACATCAAACGTAACTTCGCGCCGCTCGAAGATCGGGTCCGCAGCATCATTGCCATCGAGTCGCAGGTGCCCAATATCATGATCGCCGCGCGGACGAATCTCAGCGAGGTGCTGCCGAAGCCGTACATTGAGCTCGCTATTCAGATCGCCCGCGGCTCAGCCGATTTTCTAAAAAAAAACCTTGTCGCCGCACTTGCCGATCTGAAGAACGAACAGCTGCGCGGTGAATTTCAGGAGACAAACCGCAAAGCCGCCGCGGCGCTCATGGACTATGCCGCCTGGCTCGAGCGCGAAAAACTGCCGAAGGCCTCGCCGGAATTTGCGATCGGCGAAGAGAAGTTTCAGCGGCTGCTGGCGGAAACGGAGCTTGTCGATCTTACGCCGGAACAAGTTCTCGAGATCGGAATGGCGCAGCTGAAAAACGAGCAGACCGCTTTTAGCGACGCCGCCAAGAAAATCGATCCGAACAAACCGCCGATTCAAGTCTTCAAACAGATCCAGAGCGAACACCCAAGCCCAGAAAATCTCCTGCCCGACATGGGCAAAGATCTCGAACAAATCCGGCAGTTCGTGACGAAGTGCCACCTCGTGACTATCCCTTCCGAGGTGCGACCGCGCGTCAAAGAGATGCCCCAATACCGCCGCGCGACCTCATTCGCATCGATGGACACCCCGGGCCCGTTCGAGAAACGCGCGACCGAGGCTTACTACTACGTCACGCCGACCGAACCTGACTGGCCTAACGAACAAAAAGAGCAATGGCTTACCGCCTTCAACTATTACACCGCCGACCTTATCTCGATCCACGAAGTCTATCCAGGGCATTACGTGCAGTTCTTGCGCCTGAGCGCCTCGCCCGCGAGCAAAGTGGAAAAAATCTTCGGAAGCTATGCCTTTGTCGAGGGCTGGGCGCACTACTGCGAACAGATGATGGTTGACGAGGGGTATACCGCCAGCACGCGCGCGCCAGGCAGCACTCCAACAGCCACTGCAAAGGCAAAGCCGCCGCCATCGCCGACCGCGAGCCCGCTGGACGAGACACGCGCTGCCAAGTACCGCATGGCGCAAGCATCCGAGGCGATGTTGCGTCTGTGCCGCCTTTGCGCCGCGATCAAAATGCACACCCAGCACATGAGCGTT
Organism: Chthoniobacterales bacterium; assembly: GCA_035639455.1. Lineage (GTDB taxonomy): Bacteria > Verrucomicrobiota > Verrucomicrobiia > Chthoniobacterales > UBA10450 > AV17. The sequence continues at coordinate 4,067 of DASQXY010000069.1, forward strand.
CAGGGAGCGACGAAGTTTTTTCAGGAGAATTGTTACTATGAAGAAAAACCGGCGCGCGCCGAAGCGATGCGCGGCACGTTTGACCCCGGATATCTCAACTATTCGCTCGGCAAATTGCAGATCCTGAAACTACGCAACGATTACAAAGCGCAGGAAGGCGATGCCTTCTCACTGCAAAAATTTCATAACGAGCTGCTCAACCATGGCATGCCGCCGATTCGGCTTTTGCGCGAGCTCATGCTGAAGGACAAATCAAAGTGGGACCAGGTTTTGTGATTGGAATATTGGAGTGATCGAGTGATGCGGTGTTAACCAGTTTGCAGTCCAGCTCTCCAACGCCTCGACTACTCCATCACTCCAGTTCCTCGTCCGAGTCGCCTAGCAAATTCTTCAGCAACGGCTGTGGGTTTGACGGCAACTCTTCCACATCGCGCAGCTTCTTTGTGATCGCACGCGACCGCACCGCCACGGTATCGACATGACGGGCTGCTTGATCGAGCTTGTCTTTGACCATGGCGAGCGCCTCGCCGAATTTCCCAAACTCCGTTTTCACTGCCGCGAGCAAATTCCAAACTTCACTCGAGCGTTTTTGGATCGCGAGGGTGCGGAAACCCATCTGCAAACTATTGAGCAAGGCAGCGAGAGTGGTCGGACCAGCGAAAACGACGCGGCAGTCGCGCTGAACCTGTTCCACCAATCCAACGCGACGGATTGCTTCGGCGTAAAGTCCTTCCGTCGGCAAAAACATCAACGCGAAATCGGTCGTGCGCGGCGGGTTGATGTATTTGGCGCAAATATCTTTTGCGCTCTTTTTCAATTGCGTTTCCAGGTTTTTCGTGGCGCTCTCGACAAGCTCGACATCTCCCTGATCCTGCGCCGTGAGCAGTCGCTGGTAATTCTCCGTCGGAAATTTCGCGTCGATCGGCAGCCATACCGGCGCGCCATTTTCGTCGCCCGGCAACTTGATCGCGTACTCGACCCGCTCGCCTGTATCGTCGCGTGTCTGCACATTGCGCGCGAACTGGTCAGGCGTGAGCACTTGCTCGAGCAACGCACCGAGCTGCACCTCGCCCCATCCGCCGCGCGCCTTGACGTTGGCGAGCACCTTTTGCAGCCCGCCGACGTCACTAGCGAGTTGCTGCATCGCGCCAAGTCCGCGGTGCACTTGCTCCAAGCGTTCACTCACCAGTTTGAACGATTCCCCCAACCGTTTCTCAAGCGTGCCTTGCAACTTCTCGTCGACAGTCATCCGCATTTTGTCAATCTGCTGCGCGTTGTCGTCCTGTAACTCCTTCAACCGAAGATCAACAATCGACCGAACCGCTTCCAACGATCTACCGAGCTCTTCGCGCTGACTTCTCGCCACCGCCGCGTTCTCTTCACGATTACGCGAGAACTCATCGCGCAGGCCGCGGTCGAGCATGTCCAGGCGTGCCGCGAGCCGATCCTGCACTGTACGATCGCCTCCACTTCGGCGCGTTAGCAGAAAAACAGTTAGACCAACAACGCTGCCGCAGATCACACCAATAATGAAATAGACGAGCGCGCTCACGTGTTTGTCATGTCAAAACCAGTCGCGATCGCAGCTGTTACTAGCGAGAGACTCTGCAGCCTCACTTAGGACGACAAACATAACAGAAACAAGCAATCTCATGCCGCCATTCGCGCGGCCGGCATATAGCGCCGCCACGCATGTCCTTCCCAGCTGTCTCGCAAGCGCAAGCCATGCAGGATCTCGGCAATGATTTCCGCTGTCTCGACAATTGTAGTGCCGGAGCGATTGAAGAACTTATTTCCATCGGCGAAGAAGACGTGACCGGTTTTCACTCCACGGAGCTCAAACCAACCGGGCAACGCCTCAAGGACCGGAATTTCGAGTAACGTTCGTCGCAAATTAAAGCCACACGGCGCCACGATCAGGAATTCTGGATCTGCTTCGACGATGTCGTTCCACGAAATCGCAGCCGAATGCTCACCTTGTCTCCCAAGCAACAAATTTCCGTTCGCCACTTCAACCAGCTCAGGCGCCCAATTGCTCGCCGGGAAAATCGGATCGGTCCATTCCAGAATCACAACCGACGGTGACGGTCTCCGCGCAACGCTTTCGTGAATCTCGTTCAGCCGTCGTTTCAACTCCGCCACGAGATTATCAGCGGCGGGTTCGCGGGCCAGAGCACGCCCGACTTTGCGAATGTCCTCAAAAATCCCCTCGACTGTCCCGGCGCAAAGTGCCAAAAAATGTCTCGCCAAATCTCCGCAGCCGCTTTTTGCGACGTCATTCGGTGTGACCGCGCACACTTCGCAATGCTCCTGGGCAATGAGAAGGTCGGGGCCGAGCCGCCTGATCAGCTCCGTATCGATGTAATAAAGGGAAGCGCCTATGTTAACTCGTCGTCTCACTTCCGAATCAATCGCTCGACTCGATGTTTCCACGTCGAACGCCGGACGCGTGCAGCTCGGCAGCCTCCGCACCCAGTCCGGGTTGTCGCATTCGTGCGAGCGGCCGACTAATTCATGAGCCGCGCCGAGTTCGCACACGATTTCAGTTCCGCTGGCTAATAAAGAGACGATCCGCATCGGCTTTCAGTTTCATACAGTCAGCGGCTCTTGCGGTTCGCGCAATGAAACGGAAAATCTTTCCAAGAGTGCGAAGCCTCCGAATAGAACGGAGGCGAAAAATATGTCGCCGATGAGACTGTTGCGGAAAAACGGAATTGCAGCCGTGTAGCACGCGGTCAATCCGGCCCAGGTCGTCGGATACAAAGAATCAAACGCCCACACCGCGAAATTGGTGACTAAGTAGAAGATGAAAGAACTCACCAACGTCGCCAGCGCGATATTGGCGACGGATCGCCTTGTCTGGATGATCCGGCCGATGGCGACCATTATGAGCATGCACAGATAGACCACCGGCTGCGATTTCATCGATGTCATGCCGTAAACAAGGAGCCCCAGCACGAAGTCGCTAAGAAGCATCGCCACCAGCGGCATGAGAAATGCCAATCTTCGGCTGCGAAAATACGCGCCCCCGAAAAGAGCCGTCGCCGCGACTGCCGTTACATTCGGCGGATGTGGTACTAGCCGAGTCAATGCGGCGAGCACCACAATCGCGCTAATTGTCATGATACGTTTACTCACAAACATCAATTTCTCCTAATCACACGGGCGGTAAGAATTCCGCCACGCACTTGTCCGCTCGTTGAAAATCTTCTGGGACAAGGTCCGCATAAAATCTTCCGTCGCGCGTCACCAGCTCGCCAACTCTGACGGCGACGGGCTTGGCAAAAATCGGCCCATCAAACACGAAAGAATGGAATTCTCCGTTTTCGCCGCACGGATCGACCGCCGAGGGAAGCTCACTCAAGAATTTCTCGTCGTACAACCTGCCCACGAAAATTGGGCCCAGAGTTGCCTCGACACACGAGAGATACGCCTTGTAGCCGAGTCGAATCACCTCACGCGCCATCAGCGTCGTCTCGCGCTTCCAAATCGGGAAGAGGCCGCGCATGCTCGCTTTCGCAAGATTCGCTTCGCGCCATGCACGCAAGTCTTCCAAAAACAAGTCGCCAAATGCCACCGTCGTCACGCCTCTGGCTTTGTAAGCTTCCATGACGCATTTCATGATTGCTTCATAGACTTCATTCGAGCAGCCGCCGGAAGTTCCGGAGGGCAGATAAACTTTGTGCAGCGGAATGCCGATGGCCGCGGCTTGCGCGTCGAGCAAGTCTTCCCGGACCCCGTGATGGCTTACGCGCCGATACTCCTCGGAAATAGTCGCCATCAATTCGACAACTTCATAGTCGGGAGTGCACAGGAGCTCGTGTAAAGCCATCACGCTGTCTTTTCCGCCACTCCACGACATCACAACAGGTGTTCGCATCGCTCGCTCCACTAAAACCGCAACTTCATCCCGGCGTAGGCCGCGGTCCCCAGATTCGGGAAACCGAAAACTTCCGCATAATGTTCACCCGTTAAATTATCGACACGGCCGAAGACCGACACATACGGGTTGATCTCGTACTCAGCCGCGACATTCACGAAGCTGTAATCCTCGATATCGAAGTTTGGGCCGCCGAAATTGATCTCCTCGCGCGCGTTGACGAACTTTGCCTCGACTGTCGTGCGCAGTCTTTTCCACCAGAGGTAAGAAGCCGAGACGTAGACCTCGTTGCGTGGCCGGCGCGGCAGACGCGCGCCTTGCGGCTGCGAAATGTCGGCCGAGGAAGTTTTCTCCGCTTCCAGATACGTGTAGCTCGCCGCGAAAACAAGACCGGGAATCGGCTGCGCATGCAGCGCGGTTTCGATTCCCTGCGTCTCGGAGGCGCCGAGATTCAGCGTCTGAAAAAGCCCGTTAACGCCGATTACGTTCGACAAGTCGTTGTGGAAGTAAGTCACACCGAGGGTAACGTGTTTGTCCCATAGCCGCTGCTCGATGCCAGCGTCCCAGCCGAAGTCGCGCTCGGGACGCAACCCGAAATTCATGCCGAAGATTTTGTCCTGGCTGCTCGGCGGACTAAATCCGGTCGCAACGCTCGAATGTAGCGTCGTATCCGTTTTGTCGATCTTGTAACTGGCGGCGATGCGGTACGTCCAAACATCGCCGAACTGGTTGAAGTGATCGAAGCGTCCGCCGGCGACGAAAATCAAACTGTCGATTGTCGCGGTGCCTTGGAGAAAGCCAGCGGCCTCCTCCGTGTGATCACTAACAAAGGTGGGCTGCGGGCCGAACGCTTGTGACACAAAGGGGCGTTCCTGGCCCGCATTCACGCGGCTGTAGAAGAACCCCAATGTGATTGTCACCCATGAGCTTGGCCGCAGATCATTCTGATAATCGATTTGCGTTCGCTCGAACAATGCTCGCGTCGGCCCGATGAAACCGTCCTGGTTTGGATCGTTGAGCTGCCGCTCATGATCGTAGCTGAAGATGAACTTGTGCTCCCACCAATCGTCCACGCGAACATCGACATGTGGTGCAACCAGCCAACGCTCGGTTAGGAGATTGTCGATGGGCCGCGGATCAAATATTGTGTTCGGGTCCCCAGTATCGCTGAGCGAGTAAGTAACCAGACTCCCGATCCGCAGCTGTCCGTTAGGCGACCAGCCAACGTTCGCGATCGCGGCGGTGTTTCGGTACTGATTGTTTGGACGAGCATTGTCGGTGTCGAGTCGGCTCGCGCCTAGCGAATAATCGAAATTGCCGATTTTGCCGTCGCTTTGCAATGCCTCCCGGAAGGTGTCGTACGAGCCGCCTTCACCACTCAATGTAATTGCCGGTTCACCTTCTCCTTGTTTCGTGAAGATCTGAACGACTCCAGCAAGTGCTCGCGGCCCGTAGATCGTGCTTTGCGGTCCGCGCACGATTTCGATGCGGTCAATATCGTCAGTCGTCAGATCAGCAAAGTTGAACGCGCCCTGCAAACCCTGGTTTATCGGCACGCCGTCGAGCAATACCTGTGTGTGTTCGCTGCGCAACCCACGCGTGAAGACCGATGTCAGCTGACCAGGAGTGCCCGTTTGCACAATCGACAGCCCGGGCACTTCGCGCAACGCGTCGCTGACCCGTTCGATCTGTTTTTGCTCGAGCTCGTCAGAGCTGATCGCGCTTACCGTCGCGGGCGACTGATCGAGCGGAATGTCGGTGCGCGTCGCAGAGACAACGACCGACTCCGCTTCAGCTTCGGTCTCGACCTGCGATGTCGATGGTATCGCATTCTGCGCCAACGAGATCGACGCAATAGATAAGCCGAGCAACACGAACAATACCTGCGAGCGGCACGGTGCCGAACGCAGATGTTTTCCGGCAAAATGCCGAAAAGAGCACGCTCCAAGGGTGTGCTCCCCCGCGCGCGAGTTGCGCGCGCCGTGGAACACATACAGCCAAAGATTTACCGGGCGAATTCGCATAACAAGTTACCTCCAACTCGTGAGAGTCGGACTTGTTAGGCCGAATCGTCTCGCCGGTCACACAGACCGCCGCTACAGTGCCGTCGCATCGCCCAGCTCTCATTCTTCTTTTTGCGAAGAAGTTTTTTCGATCTGTAGCTATCGGCCTGCGGCCGGTCAGACGGCGCACAGCGGTCTGGCTACATTCGAATGAGGTGGCAACGGCCGAATATTCTGGCTCCTGGCTTGCGGTCCGCGGTTTGTTCGGACTCACCTTCTTCCCGCCTTCACCGCCGCGCAAAGCGACGATTGGCCCTGGGAAGTCGTATCCAGTTACAGCAGCGCAACTGCTCCCGATTTGCACGGGATTTCTCGCACCGCTCCACTTTCCTTAAGCTCGCAAAGAACTGGAACGAGAACTACCTGGTTACGCTCCGCATCGCAAGATTTATTTCGAGCCGAGTCACAAAGCGCCGGCCTGGTGCGACAATCGAGCCGGCGCAAGCCAGTGTTTCTTCTTGCTCGGCGAAGGTTTGGAACGATGGCGTCCCGTTTCTCCGTCGCGTTGATCGCCTTAGCAATATACCGAAAAATAACATGCCGCGTTTTCCCTCATGATGCGGCCCCAGACTTTTCAAGTTGCATGTCGAATTCGCCAAGGCGTGCAATTCAGGGCCTGATTTGCTCGCCACGAGTTTAACGTCTCGCGACAAACGAGCCGCCAGTTCGCCCGCCCCGCAGCCGACTTCGAGGATGCGCCGGCACTCAGAGGGGAAGGAAGCGTTTGATGAAATCGTAGGTGTACCACGTTTCGAATCGCATTTTTGCGGATGTTAAGTCACTGCTTGCCCTTCCCGGCTCAAGATTTATCTATCTCTCGCCGATTCTCATTTCCCCAATTGCACTCTCCTCCCAATTTCCTCGTTACTGGCGGCGCGGGTTTTATCGGCTCAAATTTAACCCTCACGCTGCAGGAAAAATTCCCCGACGCGCGACTCACGGTCATCGACGACTTCCGCTCCGGCGATTTCAAAAATCTCCCCCGTTACCGTGGTGATTTCGTGGCGCAGGACCTCGCGAAACTCGATTGGAAAGAACAATTCGGCCAAGAGAAGTTCGATGCCATCTTTCATCTCGCGTGCATTACTGACACCACTCTGCATGACCAATTCGTGCAGGTGCACGATAACGTAGAAAGTTTTCGACGGATCCTAAGGTTTGCGCGACCGACGAAGACCCGGATCATCTATGCGTCCTCAGCTGCCACCTATGGGGCCGCGAACCAAGCGAGCGTGGAATCGAATGGCGCTGCGCCAGCGAACGTCTACGCATTTTCCAAGGCAATCATCGACAACATTGCGACCCGCCAAGCGCAGGAGGTTCGCGACTGGATCATCATCGGTCTGCGCTACTTCAACGTTTACGGCCCCCGCGAAGCGCACAAAGGTGTCCCCGCGAGCATGGTTTACCACCTCGCGCAGCAGATGCGGGCCGGTCAGCGGCCGCGCATCTTTAAACATGGCGAGCAGAAACGCGATTTCGTCTACGTGAAGGATGCGGTCGCGGCGACGATCCGCGGGCTCGAGGCGCGTAAGAGTGGGATTTACAATCTTGGCTCAGGCCAGGCGCGCTCGTTCAACGAACTGATCGATGTTCTCAACAACTGCCTCGGAACCAAATTCCGACCAGATTACATTGAAAATCCGCACGCGCATTACCAGAACTTTACCGAGGCTGACTTGAGTCGCGCGCGCAACGCACTTGGTTATGAACCGCAGTACCGGCTCGAGGATGGCGTGCGCGATTATATGAAATGGTTATATGGTGAAGTGCGGTCATCCTGAGCCGCGCAGACGGCAAAGGAACTCGCAAAAAACCGGTTGATCACGCAAAGTACTTTGCGTAACCCAAACGCGAATGAGTGAGGTCCCTCACCATTCCCGAATGACAAACGTATGAATCCGAAGAAATCCGAGCTCCTCGTCGAAGAAATCAAGCACATCGACATCAAACAATTCGAGCTTGTGCAAATAGTCGAAGCCATGTCGAACATGGCGTTCTCAGCGCGCGATCTCGGCCGCGCAGCGCGCATCTACGACACGATGCTGCGCGAGAAAGATTGCACGATCATTCTCTGCCTGGCCGGCTCACTGATTTCGGCCGGACTGAAACAGGTGATCATTGATCTTGTCCGTTACAACATGGTGGACGCGATCGTTTCTACCGGTGCCATTATTGTCGACCAGGACTTCTTCGAGGCGCTCGGCTTCAAGCATTACAAAGGCGACATCTTGATGGATGACGACGTGCTGCGTCGTCTTGCCATCGACCGGATTTACGACACTTACATTGATGAAGATGAGCTCCGTGTTTGCGATTCGACCTGCCGCGACATCGCCGATTCACTCGAGCCGCAACCGTATTCGTCGCGCGAGTTCATCCGCGAAATGGGGCGCTATCTGACCAAGAACGCGAAGACGCAAGAGTCGGTTGTGCTTGAAGCCTTTGAAAAAGGCGTGCCGATTTTTTGTCCGGCGTTCAGCGACTGCAGCGCCGGCTTCGGGCTTGTCGCACACCAATGGAACAATCCGGATCGGCACGTCAGCGTGGATTCAGCGAAGGATTTTCTCGAGCTTACACGGCTCAAAATCGCGGCGAAAACCAGTGGCTTGTTCATGGTCGGTGGCGGCGTGCCGAAGAATTTCGCTCAGGACACGGTCGTCGCAGCTGACTATCTCGGCTTCGAAGTAGGAATGCACAAATACGCCGTGCAGATCACGGTCGCTGATGTGCGCGACGGCGCGCTGAGCGGCTCCACGATCAAGGAAGCGAACTCGTGGGGCAAGGTTGACCAAGGCGCGGAGCAAATGGTTTACGCGGAGGCGACCATCGCGATGCCGCTCATCGCGGGCTACGCATACCACAAAGGCGCGTGGAAAGATCGAGAACCGAAACGATATGCCGATTTCCTCGACAACGGCGCCCACGTGCCACAAGCCGGTTCGTCGCCAGGATTAGCAGCAACCGGTGCGATGTCATCCTGAGGCGCGCAGACGCCGAAGGATCTCTCGATCATCACATGGATTGCAATCCGCAGGCGTGCGCTGCAGGCGACGTACGACGATCGCTTGCGCCTGCCGTGCGCGATTGTGAGCTCCCTCGCCCTGTTTGCGGCTCGGGATGAAAGGGCAGGTGTTGCTACCCCTCCCAGAAAAATTTCGTCGGGCGATTAATCTCCGGTGGAAGACTTTTGTGCACCGGACAGTTGAGCGCGGTCTGCTCGAGCGTCTCGCGATGCGGACAATTTGGCGGCAGTGGTATGTGAACCTCTGATGGCAACGCGACGATTCGGCGCGGCGGATCCTTAGACATTTCCTTTTTCACCGAGATTTTCATGCCGCGGATGTTCAAACCGAGCTCTTCCGCTTTTATCCCCATCGTCGTGCTCATACACGTACCGAGCGCAGTCGCAACCAGATCGGTCGGCGAGAACGCCTCGCCTTTGCCTTTGTTGTCCATCGGCGCGTCCGTCGAAAGTTTTGATTGTGATGGGCCGTGTGTGGCATCGCAATGCAGGTTGCCGCTGTAATCGATCGAGACTTCGACCATACAATCCAGCTACAGATTAACACGGATTTACATGGATTCAGGCAATTCTAAGATCTGCGCTTCATCTGTGCTCATCTGTGGCTGAAATAATCGCTGCTTCCTGGATTTTGCCTGAATGCTTCGCGAACTCGTCGCGAAACGCGCGTATAAGATGGACATCGTGCAGGATGATCATGTCGGTGTCGTGTTTTTTGCGATTGTCGTTTTGCCAGCCTTCGTTCCACCAGCAGAAGCCGATGATCGCCGGCCAGTTTCCGGAGAAGACATCGTCGAGTGCGCGGCTCGTCCACTCAACGACATCGACATGACGGTTATGCAAGTCACAGCCGAACTCGGCGATAATGATCGGCTTGCCGGGCGCGAGACTTGTTAGCCGCGGGTAAGCATCACGCAGTTTAAAGCGCAAACTCTCGGTGCCGTCGCGTGTGGTCGGCGTGATTGGTCCGTAAGCGCTGAGCCCAAACCAGTCGCAGTAGTCCGGACCCGGGAAATAATTCTCGAAGCGGTTCCACTTGCGCTCGGGTTGGTCGAGCCAATTGACATGCCACACCCATGTCAAATTGTCGGCGCCCTCAGCGCGCATAAGATCGACAATATGCTGATAAGCCGCCACATACCGGCGCGGGCCGTCTCCGGCACCGCCATTCCACTTTCCGTTCCAGCCGAACCAATCACCATTCGGTTCGGTGCCCCACTCGATCAAAATGGGCGAACCAAACGCCTTTGCCCCGTCCGCCCAGGCGCGAAGATGGACATCAAAGTTGCCGGCGGCAATTTTGCGCAGGGTGAAGTTTTTCTCGGCATGCCTTTGGTCAAGGTCGGAGCGTAGCATCAGGCGGACGTAGGGAATTTTTCCAAGCTGCCGTATCCACGCGCAGGTTTCGGTGGGGAATTTCCGCGACTCGAACCAGTTGTTCGAAAAATAGATCCACGCGGTTTTCTTCCCGACGGCTTGTTCGTAGCGCGCTACATCGGCTGGCGTGACGTCATGCTCGGTCGGATCGTGTTCGTCCGTTCCGTTGCCGTCCCAAAAGAAGCCGTGGTAAAGCTTACCCGGCGGCGGCGTAGCGATTGGCGGCCCGGCATACGCACTGGCGCTCGCAATCGCGAGGAAACACAAACGCCACCACACAGTTGTCATGTCGCGTCGGAATAATGCGACGGTCAGAGACCGCCGCTAGAGAAAACGACACGTGCATCGGAAGCCCGGCGGCTGCAGCCAGCCTGCCCCGAGCCGTTTTCGCTTCACGACCAGATACCGACCGGCGTGCGGGCGTGTCGGCTCCAGATCTCGACGTTTGATTGGACCGCGTTACTTCGTCGCGTCGCGCAGCTGCTTCACGCGGTCGTGCGCGCTTTTGATCTCGCTGTACTGCCGCGAAATGATCCCGCGCAACGACGCAGAAAGCTCATCTTCCATCACCTTCTTGTATTCGTTGACCGCGGAATCTTCTCCACGCTCGCATTCGGCGAGAATCGCATGGTCATCGCCGCTGGTGGCAACGGATTTAATATTCATCCACGCCCGGTGCATTGCGCCGGCTGCGCTACTGGTCCTCTCCGGCTGGGTCTCACCCAGACTCCGCGCCTCAGTTTGCAGCTCGCCGACGAAACGAGAGCGCTGTTGCGAATACTCATGGAAGAGCGATTTCAGCTGCGGGTCTTTGACGGCGTCGGCAGCTTGTTTAAAGCCTTCCTGACCGTCTTTAAGTGTTTCTATCAAGCTGTTGATCGTTGAGATGATTTCCTTTTGCTGTGCCATACAAAATTGATTCGCGCGCAGAGCGCCGGCTGCGCCTGCAAATCGTGCCGCCGTTGCGATGAAGACATTTGGCGCTAGGCTGAATCATGCACAAAAATGTCATTGGAAAAGACCTGACTAAAGAAGCGCCACGCAGTCCGCGGATTCGGATTGGCGGTTACGCCATTCTCGGACGGACAATCGACAAATGCCGCGCCCTCGTCGCCGGAAACATCGGCGAGTACCATTTCGATTGCCCGCTCGATAACACGCTTTTCGGCTTCAAAGGGGTGAAAGGCGCGGATTTCAAAGCGCAGATCGAAAATGGCGCGAGCGATCAGCAAATGGCCGAATGGCTCGACGCGAATGGCGAAAAGAAAACGCCTGAGGAGATCAAACACTGGGGCGAAGAAGCCGAGCGCTCAAGCCTCTACGACAATCCGGAAAAACGCGAGTTCTTCATCGAAGAATGCAAGAAACTCGGGCTCGATCCGGCAAAAACGACGTTATTTGAGTGGCTTGAGGCGGACGACAAAGCGAGTCACGCGCAGAAAGCGGCGGCGTAGTTGTCGATCTTAGGTGGCACGATTGTAGCCGAGGGCGATCTCCTCGACAGCGGACACGCCTGCGGCTACAGCCTCTCAAAATGTACTTTACGGCTCGATCGGCGGCGGCGGGAACACCGGTTCTGGCGCCGCGCCGCGGCGCAACGTCGAGTGCCGCACGCTGTACAGGAAATAAATCACCAGTCCGATCACCAGCCACACGGCGAACCGCTGCCACGCCGTCACCGGCAGGCCGAACATGATGTAAACACAGCCGAGCGCGGAAAGAACGCACACGACCCACACGAACGGCACGCGAAACGGGCGCGGCCGGTCGGGATCGGTGTAACGCAAAATCAGCACACCGATACTGACGAGCAGGAATGCGAACAGCGTTCCGATATTGGTCAGGTCGTAAGTCTCGGCCGCGTCGCCGATCAACGCCCAAAGACCGACGAACACACCGGTGATCAGTGTCGTTGCCGCTGGAATTTTCGTCTTAGGGTGAACGCGGGCAGCCCAGCGCGGGAGCAAACCGTCGCGCGCCATGGCGAAGAAAATGCGCGGCTGACCGTACTGAAAAACCAGCAGCACGGCGGTCATGGAAACGGCGGCGCCAAGCGCAACGATCCAGCCGATGTTATTAAACCCGGCCAGCGCCAGTGCGCGTGCCAGTGGGTCCGCGACGGCGAGCTCTTTGTAAGGCACCATCCCCGTCAAGACCGCACCGACGATCACGTAAATTAATGTGCAGATTGCCAGCCCTCCGAGTATTCCAATAGGCAGGTTGCGCTGCGGATTACGGGTTTCTTCTGCCGCGGTGGAGATCGCATCAAAACCGATGTAGGCAAAAAACACGATGGCGGCGCCTTGATGCACGCCGGCGAAGCCGTTCGGCGAAAAGGGGTGATAATTCTCCGGATGCAAATGCGTCGCGCCGACCGCGATGAAAATGGCGAGCGCGAGCAGCTTGATCACGACCATCACGTTGTTGGCGGTCGCGCTCTCGCGCACGCCGCGCAGCAACAACCAGGTGATGGCGGCTACAATCGCACACGCCGGCAGGTGCACGAGAATCGGAATCCCGGCAAGATGCGGCGCAGTCTGCAACAAACCGTGAATCTGTGGGTCCGAACTAAGCAGCGCGGTGCGATAGCCGGTTGCGAGCCAAGCGGGCAGGTGAATCCCAAATCCGGCGAGCAGCGTGTTGAAGTAATCGCCCCAGGAAATCGCTACGGCCACGTTGCCCACCGCGTATTCAAGGATGAGATCCCAACCAATGATCCACGCGACCAGTTCGCCGAGCGTGGCGTAGGAGTAGGCATATGCGCTACCGGCCTGGGGGATCATGGCCGCGAGTTCCGCATAACACAGCGCCGCGAGTGCGCAGGCCGCGCCGAGCAGCAAAAACGAAAAGACCAGCGCGGGCCCCGCCCCTTGCCGGATCACTTCACCGTTCGGTCCGAGCTGTCCAGCTGCGGCTGTGCCGATCGCGCCAAAGATTCCCGCACCGATGACCGCACCGATGGCGAGCATGATCAAATCGCCCGGGCCGAGTTCGCGCCGCAAACCGCGCGGGTCTTCGCCTTCGGCGATCAGCTCGCCGATCGGTTTGCGCAAAAAAAGCGAGCGAAACACCGCGCGATGGTATGGCCACTCGACTTGCGAGGGTCAACGAAAATGTCTTCGCGATTCAAGTTGGCGCGCC
>DASQXY010000070.1:0-4354 GCA_035639455.1 Chthoniobacterales bacterium
ATCGAGAACGCACATCGTCGATCTTGCGCGAGAGCAGACCCGAGGCGGTGATGCATTTCGCGGGGAGCGCGCTCGTGGCCGAATCGATGCGCGATCCGTCAAAGTATTTTCGAAACAATATCGGCAACGGCATCAACTTGCTCGACGCGATGCTCGTGGCGGACTGCAGACGAATGATCTTTTCGTCGACGTGTGCCATTTTTGGGCCGCCGGAGCAGTTGCCAATCGATGAGACCTTGCCGCAGCGTCCGATCAATCCCTACGGCGAATCAAAACTCGCCTTCGAAAAGATTCTTCGCTGGTACGGCGAGATTCACGGGCTGAATCCGGTTTCACTCCGGTACTTCAACGCCGCCGGCGCGTCAGAGAAGTTTGGGGAAGACCATCGTGAGGAAACACATCTCATTCCCAATGTGCTGAAAGCCGCATTGAGATATAAGCCGCACGTCGAGGTCTTCGGGACCGACTACGATACGCCGGACGGCACCTGCATCCGTGACTACATTCACATTCTCGATCTTGCGGAGGCACATATGCTCGCGCTCGAATCTCGAAAAAGTGAGTTTTACAATTTGGGCACGGGCGGCGGCTCGAGCGTGCGCGAGGTGATCGACTGCTGTCGCAAAATCACCGGCTGTAAGATCGAGATCATGGAAAAACCTCGGCGTCCTGGTGATCCGCCGCGGTTGATTGCATCGTCCGACAAAATCAAACGCGAGCTTGGCTGGAAACCGCGGTTCCAGTCGCTCGAGGCAATTGTCGAGAGCGCGTGGAAATGGCACCAGAAATTCCCGCGCGGCTACGAAGATTAAGCGAGCGCAAGCCTCTGGCTGGCCGGCGCGATGGAGGCGGTTGCGCGACAAAAGAAAAAGCGGTCACCGTAGCGACCGCTTTCAATTTTAGCCAAGCTACCTGCCTTTACGGCTGTGTCGTAGTTGTGGTGGTGGTTTCTTTCTCGATCTTCTTCACCGGTTGGCTCAATACGATCCGGCGCACGATCATGCGATCGCCTTCGCGCACATAGTAAACCGTCGCCGGCAAATCGGGCCGAATGTCCGACCAGGTGACGGTGCGACCTTCTGGATCAAGGACGGTCGTCTCCTTAGTGTAATAATACTTCACGGGCGCTGCGTCGGTCGTTGTTCGGAAAGTAATGTAATCCGAACCCGGCGTGTAGGCCGTGATTGTTCCTGCGCTGCTGGTCGTTGTCGTACTCGATTCTGTCGTCGTCCCAGTGGCCGCATTTGTCGTGGTGGTAGTTGACGACTCCTGCGCGACAGCCATGCCCAGTGCAACCATGCACGAGGCGCCGACCAACAGTTTGACTAGTGTTGTTTCTTTCATGTTTGTCCTTTTCCTTGCTTAAACGGATGCTCTCCGCTGTAGCTATGTCCGACTCGTTCCAGCCCGAGTTTATTCAATTCCACACTGAATTCGTAAGATCATTACGCGGTGGTCGCCTCTTGCCATGACTGCGATGCAACCGCTTCCCGGCTTCCGCGATTTCCTCCCGCAAAATTGCGCCCGCCGCAATTACATCTGTGCGAAATGGCGCCAAGTCGCTCACCGCTATGGCTTCCTCGAATGGGATGGACCGATTCTTGAACCGACTGATCTTTATCGCAAAAAAAGCGGCGCGGAAATTGTCGATCAACTCTTCAATTTCACCGACAAAGGTGAGCGCGAAATTGCCCTGCGGCCTGAGCTGACGCCGACCCTGGCCCGGGTCGTTGCCGCGCATGAGCGCGAATTCAAAAAACCGCTCAAGTGGTTCTCAATCGGGCAATTCTTCCGGTATGAGAAGCAGCAGCGCGGCAGGCTGCGTGAACATTTCCAGCTGAATTGCGATATCATTGGCGAAAGCGGCGTCCCCGCTGACATCGAGCTGCTGGCGATTTGCGTCGACATCTTGCGCGCATTCGGTCTCGGCGCAGCCGACGTCGTCGTGCGAATCAGTGACCGCGAATTCTGGACTGATTTTCTCCGCGCGAAAAAAGTCCCAGCCGAGCGCTGGGACGAAGCATTGCAGACGATCGACAAGTTAGGACGTGAACCGCGCGAGAGAACAGTCGAGAAACTTGGCCCGCTGGCTGATTCCGTGTTCAAAATTCTGAGCGATGGGGCAACCAGTGAAAAACTGCAGCGGCTCCTCGATGGCCTGAGCGCGCGAAGTCTGGCCGATTTCGTGCAAGTAGATGTGCGGATCGTCCGCGGCTTGGCCTACTACACCGGTATTGTGTTTGAGGTGTTCGACCGCGCGGGGAAATTTCGGGCCATCGCGGGTGGCGGTCGCTACGACAATCTCATTGCGCAGTTGAGCGACGGGGCCGTGTCGATGTCCGCCGTTGGCTTCGCGATGGGCGATGTCGTCCTCGGCGAGTTGCTCGAGGAAATACCTGCTGCGCGTGAAGCGATGCAAAACGCGATCGCCAGCGAACGCAAGATCGACATCTACATCGTTATCGCGAAGCAAGCGCGTCGCGGCGACGCGCTGTCGTACATCCAGCAACTGCGCGAGCGCGGTCACCGCGTCGATTACCCGCTCACGCCCGAGAAGGTGGCGCGCCAATTTCAAACAGCGGAGGACCTCGGCGCCCGGCTCGCCGTGTTGTTTGGAGATGAATGGCCGCAGGTTGCGGTGAAAGACCTCGCGACCGGCGAGCAAAAGAACATCGCGCGCGAAGAGCTGCTTGCATACCTCGCGCGGTCGCTCAGCTTGTCATCCTGAGCGCAGCTGAGCCGAGTCGAAGGACCTGACTCCTCGATTCGAGAGATGCTTCGACTCCGCTCAGTGTGACGAGAGCAATGTATCGCACGAACGACTGTAACTCGCTTCGCAAGATCGATATCGGCAAGCAAACCGTACTTGCCGGTTGGGTGCACGTCTCGCGCGACCATGGCGGCGTGATTTTTATCGATCTGCGCGACCGTGAAGGCATCACCCAGGTGGTGTTTCGTCCGGAGGAAAACGCCGAACTCGCCAAGCAAGCGCATGGCTTGCGCGGTGAAGACGTGATTCAGATCACCGGTAAAGTCGCCGCGCGCGTGCCGGGCACAGAAAATCCGAAGCTCGCGACCGGCGACATCGAAGTGATCCCGATACAGCTGCGCATCTTGAACCGCGCCGAAGATTTGCCGTTCCCGATTGACGCCGAGATCCACAACGAAGATTTGCGGCTGACCTATCGCTATTACGACCTTCGCCGGCCGAAACTGTCGCGCAACTTGCGGGTGCGCCATCGCGCGGCCAAAGCGACGCGTGATTATCTCGACTCACAAGGCTACATCGAGATCGAGACGCCGATCCTCTCAAAGAGCACACCGGAAGGTGCGCGCGATTTTCTCGTCCCGAGTCGGCTCATGCCGGGGAAGTTTTACGCATTGCCGCAAGCGCCGCAGCAGTACAAGCAGCTCCTTCAAGTTGCGGGAGTCGAAAAATATTTCCAGATCGCGAAATGCTTCCGGGACGAAGACCTGCGGGCTGATCGCCAGCCGGAGTTCACGCAGATCGACCTTGAAGCGTCATTCGTTAGGCCAGACGACATCTTTGCGCTGACCGAAGGAATGCTCGCAGCAATTTTCAAGGCGACCCACAGCGTTCACATCAAAACGCCCTTCGACCGGCTCACCTATCACGAAGCGATTAGCCGCTACGGCAGCGATAAACCGGACCGGCGGTTCGATGTGAAGCTTGTCGATTTGAGCGACGATTTCCGTGAGTCCAGTTTCAAGGTATTTCGCGCGGCGCTGGATGCCGGCGGTGTGGTGAAGGCTATCAACGCAAAGGGCTTTGCCGGAATTACGACCGGTCAGATCGAAGAACTCACCGAGACGGCAAAGGTGTTTGGGGCGAAAGGCCTCGCTTTCATCAAGGTCGAGAACGGTGAATGGAAATCGCCGATCGTGAAATTTTTCAACCAAGCCGAAAAAGCGGCGCTGCAATCGAAGCTCAAGATTGAAGAGGGCGATCTCGTCTTATTCGCCGCGGACAAATGGGAAATCGCGTGTGAAGTGCTGGGGCGCATTCGTCTACGCGTGGCGGAGATATTGAATCTGGTCCGGAGCTCCGCTAATGGCCAGTCCACCGAAGATTGGGATTTTCTCTGGGTCACCGATTTCCCGCTCATGCAGTGGAGCGCGGAAGAAAACAAATGGAACGCGGTGCATCACCCGTTCACGCGGCCGAAAGCCGAAGACATGCAGCTGCTCGAGACCGCCACAGCCGCGTTACGGCGCGAGGGCGCGCCGTCTTCAAACGCCGATTTTGGCAAAATCCGTGCGGAAGCTTACGACGTTGTGCTGAACGGCGTCGAGATCGGCGGCGGCAGTATGCGAATCCACGAGCCGCAGCTGC
>DASQXY010000071.1:0-2922 GCA_035639455.1 Chthoniobacterales bacterium
CATCACCTGGAGGCGGCACGCAGCTTTGCCCAGCGCACGATCGAGCTCGCTGAAAAGGTGCGCATGATCGAGTACGTCGGCATGGCCAAGACGAATCTCGCCTGGTGCGCATGGCGCGAGGGCAATTACGACGAAGTGGAAAAACTCGGGAGCGAAGCGTTGGAGCTGTGGCACGGCATGAAAGATCCCTACAGTTTCGACTGGATGGCGCTTTTGCCCATGATTGCCGCGGCCGTTGAACGTGACCAGAGCGAGCAAGCGATCACTCTGGCGCGAGGTCTGTTTCCCGAAAACCAGCACCCGATCGATGACGCAGTGATGTCGGCGTTCCGACTCGCGATCGACTTGTGGGACAAGACTGATCAAACTGCAGCAGCCGCGCAGCTCCAGGCGGCGCTACAAACAGCCGAGCAGCTTCGCTACCTCTAATGCTAGCACGCGCGAGTACGGTATGATCCTTGTCGTTGGCGCGACTGGCATGTTAGGCGGCGAAATCTGCCGTCGCCTCGCGGCTACAGGTAAATTTGTCCGTGCACTCGTGCGCTCAACGTCTGAGCCAGCGAAAAAGCAAGGTTTGGAGAGGCTCGGAGCAGAGTTAATTGAGGGCGATCTGAAGGACCGCGGTTCCTTAGATCGTGCGTGTCGCGGCGCCACGGCTGTGATTACCACTGCGGTCGCGATCGGTTCGAAACGCGGGGGCGACACATTTGAGGCTGTCGATCTAAAAGGACAAATGCAGCTGGTTGACGCGGCGCGGGCAGCCAACGTCGAGCGCTTCATCTTCGTCTCGGTCTCAAAAGGCGTCCGCGAGAGTGGCAACCCTCTCGTTGAAGCGAAACGCGCAGTGGAGAAACACCTTCGCGAAAGCGGCCTCGTTTACACCATCCTGCGGCCGACGTTCTTCATGGAAATCTGGCTCAGTCCGCACGTCGGCTTCGATGTGCAAAACGCGAAGGCGACGATTTACGGCTCCGGCAAGAATCCGATCAGCTTCATTTCTTTGCATGATGTGGCGCAGTTTACGGTCGATGCACTGACGCAACCCGCCGCTTGTAACACCAGCGTCGAGCTCGGCGGACCGGAGGCGCTAAGCGCACTTGAACTCGTCAGCATTTTTGAGCCACTGGTCGGCCGCCCGTTCGCAAAGCAGTTCGTATCCGAACAAGAGCTGCAAGCGCGCAAGACGGTGGCGCGAAGTCCGGTCGAGCTGACTTTCGCGGATCTTATGCTCGCGGCGGCGCGCGGCGACGTTGTCGACATTACGGAAGCGGCCAGAAATTTTTCGTTTCACCCGAAATCTGTGCGGGAGTACGCGAGAGCGCTGCTGGGCCAGGAAACATAACTTTCGCAAGGTGACGCGACGTGAAGCAGCGCGGGTCGTTGGTGGAACGGCGGCAGGATTGCTTTTGCCGATCGCATCGACGCGCTCACAATCGGTCGAAACGCTGATGCGCGCGATTCCAACGTCAGGGGAGAGACTGCCGGTCATCGGTCTCGGTACGTGGCAGGTGTTCGACGTCGATATTACCCCGGAGAACGAAAAACAACTCAGCGACGTATTGTCCTCGTTTGTCGCACTCGGAGGACGAGTCGTTGATTCTTCGCCAATGTACGGTCGGTCCGAGCAGGTGATCGGCACGCTCGCGGCTAAGCTCGGTATTCGCGACAAATTGTTTTTCGCGACCAAGGTCTGGACGCGCGGGAAAGAACAAGGAGCCGAATCGATGGCGCGCTCGATGGCGCGATTTCAGGTCGAGCGGATCGACCTGATGCAAGTGCACAATCTGGTCGATCTTGACACGCAACTGGCGACAATCCGCGAATGGAAGGCGCAAGGCCGCTTCCGTTACATCGGGATTACTCATTCCAACATGAGTGCGCACGCCGAGGTGGAGAGAGTATTGCGCCGGGAGCAGCTCGATTTTCTCCAGATCAACTACTCGATTATGGAACGCGAAGCCGAGCAGCGGATTCTGCCGCTGACACAAGATCGGCAAGTCGCGGTGGTCGTGAATCGGCCGTTTGGCGGAGGCGATCTCTTCAGCCGCGTGAGCACGAAACCGTTGCCGGAATGGGCGGCGGAAATCGATTGTCGCTCTTGGGCGCAGATTTTCCTCAAGTGGATCATCGCGCATCCGGCAGTGAACTGCGCGATCCCGGCAACGAACAAAGCGCAACACATCGCCGATAATCTCGCTGCCGGCAGCGGTCGATTGCCTGACGACAAAGCGCGGCAGCGGATCGTCGAATTCGTCTCAGCGATTTAATTGCGTACCAGTGCTCCGTCTGCTGGGCGGCAGACGAATGTTTGTGCAGCCACGGACGCCAGATTACGCGCGGTTTGCTCGGCGCTTGCTTTTTTGCACAGCGCGACAATCGCGCCGCCGAAGCCGCCGCCGGTCAGTCGCGCGCCGAGAACGCCCGGCTGTTTGTGCGCAAGATGGACTAGGTGGTCGAGTTCGGGTGTACTGTTCTCGAAATTCGTGCGCGAACTTTCGTGTGATGCATTCATCAAATCGCCCAAACTCGCGGCATCGCCAGCTTTCAGTAGCTCGAGCGCAGCCGAGACGCGTTCATTTTCGCCGATCACATGTGCGGCTCGCTTCCGCAAAATCGGTGGCAGATTGACACGTTCATTCAGCTGTGCGGATGAAACATCGCGTAGTGCCCGGACCCTGAGCGCAGCTGCTGCGGCGCGCGTTTCTTCGCGCCGCAGATTATACTCGCTGCGGGCGAGCTGGCGTTTGGTTCCGGAATCGCTCACGACCAATGCGAGATCGTCCGGAAACGAGATCGGGCGCACCTCTTCGGTTCGACAATCGAAAAAGACGAGCTGGTCTCGTTTAGCAAAAATCGACGCCACTTGGTCGAGCAAGCCCGATTCGACCCCAATGAACCGGTGCTCGCTGCGCTGACAAACCT
>DASQXY010000072.1:0-2404 GCA_035639455.1 Chthoniobacterales bacterium
GAAGCGTTTTTTGCCCACGATGATCCCGGCCTGGGGGCCGCCGAATAGTTTGTCCCCGCTGAAGCAAACGAGATCGGCGCCGGAGCGTAGTGTTTCCGACGGAGTTACCTCGGTCTCGCCAAGCTCCTCGATTCGTTCGACCAGTCCGCTGCCAAGATCGACAATCAGCGGGACACGGCGTTTGCGCGCGAGCGCCGCAAGCTCGTGAACGGACGGTGAATCGACGAAACCTTCCATGAAGAAATTGCTGCGATGGACGCGCAGGATCAGGGCGGTGTCTTTCAAAGTCGCGCGGGCGTAATCGGCCAGAGTGGTTTTGTTCGTTGCGCCGACTTCGCGAATCTGTGCGCCGGCAGCTTCGATTATCTCGCCAATGCGGAAACCGCCGCCGATCTGAACGAGCTCGCCGCGCGAGATAACGATTTCCGCTTTTTCCCTGGTAAAATGCCGCACGATCAGAACGAGTGCGGCGGCGCAGTTGTTGACGATGGTGGCGGCTTCGGCGCCGCAGAGAATCGCCAGATTAGTCTCGAGGTACTCGGCGCGATTGCCACGCTGGCCGGTGCCGAGATCGAACTCGAGATTGCTGTAGCTGGTCGCGAACTGGTCGAACAGTTCGCGCGCGCGATCAGCCAGCGGCGCGCGTCCGAAGTTGGTGTGCAGAATCACACCGGTTCCGTTTATGACCGGCTGGAGACGAGAGCGGCGATGTCGATCTAACGCGTGCATGACCTGATTGAAGACGTCGTCAAATGTCACCACGCTGTCCGATTCGCGCAGGGCGGCCAGTTCGCGGCGCACGATGGCGACAACGACGCGCCGCGGAAGATCGAGATGGTCCAGCGCCGCGAGAACTTTGTTAACCGCAGGTAGATGACGTCGCGACTGCGGTACTATCTTGTCATGCATATCAATCGGCCGCCGCGTCGACGACGGGTGATTCTGCCAATCACGACAGCGCACGGCGTGCGCGCGCGTCGCAGCAGCGCGAGCACTTTCCGCACCTTACTTTCTGCCACACTCAAGAGAAGGCCACCGCTGGTTTGCGCGTCCGCGAGCAAGAGCCGCTCCTCGTCAGATGTTTCGCCCCATTCGACGAGCGCATCCGCGGTTTTCAAATTGTCGCGTGTACCGCCAGGCACGCAGTCGCACGCGATCAGATCGAACACTTCTCGGCTGAGCACGGGAAGATCGCTTACCGAAATTGTTGCGCTGACTTCGCTGGCGCGGCACATCGAAGCGAGATGACCGAGCAAACCAAAACCGGTGACGTCGGTGGCCGCATGTGCGAGGCCGCGCCGTGCGATTTCGCTGCCGATACTGTTTAGTTGCGACATCGACGTGATTGCTTTGCGAGCGAGTACAGCCGAAGTGCGATTTCGCTTAATTCCAGTCGTTACGATTCCGGTTCCGAGCGGTTTCGTTAACACAAGCAGGTCTCCAGGCTGGGCGTTTGCGTTCGTCAACATTTTGCGCGGATCGACCATTCCGGTGACGGCCATTCCGTAAAGCGGCTCCGGCGCGCGGATGGTGTGGCCACCGACGACGGCACAGTTTGCTTCGCGCGCCTTGGACAAGCCGCCGCGCAAAATTGTGGCAACGGTTTTGCCGGGAATTTCCCCATCTGGCATTCCGACGATGTTCAAAGCGGTGAGCGGCCGACCGCCCATGGCGAAGACGTCGGATAGCGCGTTGGCTGCGGCAATTTCGCCATAAGCGAACGGGTCGTCGACGATCGGGGTGAAGAAATCGACGGTTTGCACAAGCGCATGTTGTCGGTCCAAGCGGAACACGCCGGCATCGTCCGCTGTAGCGGAACCGACGAGCACGTTCGGGTCGCGCACGAAGGGAAGCTGACGCAAAACTTGCGTCAGGGCCTGTTGGCTCAGCTTGGAAGCTCACCCAGCGCAGGATGAAAGCGCGGTGAGCTTACGGATTTCCTCGCGCGACAACTCGGTTCACCTCCCTTCGGAATGTAGCCACGGCGCTCTGCCGCCGGGCATGCGGCGCCCCGACAGAGCGGGGCGGCTACAGCAAGAGAAAAGCGGAGAGGATAGGAATCGAACCTATCTCGCCGTTTGCACGGCGACGGCGATTTTGAAGACCGCGAGGGCCACCAGGCACCCTTCACTCTCCCGAAGGCAGAAAACGTCCAACGTTCAACGCCCAACATCCAATATCGAACCGTCTGCATTGAACGTTGAGCGTTGAGTGTTGAGCGTTGGAGGTTGAAAAGGCTTAGCGGCCAAAATCGGAGCGTTTCGGCCAAACTTAACGGCGCGAAGACCGAACTCGACCCGCTACTTTGCTTTTTTAACCGCGGTGACGATGGCGTCGAAGTCGGGCCAATCGCCGGAATCGAGCTTGGAATGGAGGAGCTTGCCATTGGCGCGGATTTCGAAGG
>DASQXY010000073.1:0-6939 GCA_035639455.1 Chthoniobacterales bacterium
GCTGCCGGTCTTCTTTTCGCTCATCCGCGAAGTTTTCGGTGTAACCGCCGCGATGTGGTCACTCATTTTCTACTGCTTTGCCCCGCTGACTGTTTTCACCAGCCGGGAGTTCATGCCCGACATGCCCTCGCTCAGTCTCGGGATAGGCGGCTTGTATCTCTTCGCGCGTTGGCTCGGCAATCGAAGACAGAGAAGTCTACTGGCCAGCGCTTTCTGCACCTCACTATCGATCTTGCTGAAGGCGACAAGCATCGTGATGCTCGCGCCGCTGTTTTGGTTAACTGTAGCGGCGCTCTACAAGCGCCGAGCCGGCGGCGCCGACTCAACCGGCGGCCGTAGACCGCCGCTACAGAGCTTCGTTCTCTTCGCGGTAATCGCACTTGTGCCGTCGGTTCTCTGGTACTGGCACGCCTATAACCTCGCGCAAAATTTCTATCCGCATCATTTCTTTGGCGCCGGCGGAATCCGAATCATGGACGCTGGTTGGTATTGGCGAATCCTGAAACAGACGGTCACTGCGAGCCTGACACCGGTATTGACTGTGCTCGCGCTAACCGGTGCTATTCTCGTTAGGCGCAACTCGCGGGCGCACTTCATCTATTGTTGGCTCGCAGCGATGCTTCTCTTCCTCTGGGTGGTTGGATACGGTAGTCGACACCAGTGGTACCAGTTGCCGCTTGTGCCGATCGCCGCCACTTTCGCCGGTGCAGCGTGTGCATTCATCGCGCAGAAACTTGCCGACGTGCGGATCAAAGCTGCATTGTCGATCTTCGTTGTGCTCTCGTTCGCTGCGCTCAGCCTTTCTTCGCTGCGACCGCTCTATCGCGCTTCTGCCGCTTCCCTGCGTGATGCCGGCTTGAAGCTGCAACAACTGACACCCGCCAAATCGCTCATTCTCGCGGCTGATGAAGGAGATCCAACACTCTTGTATTACGCCCAGCGCAAAGGTTGGCACTTTCCCGAGAAGAATGGCATCTACAATGGACATCCGCGCGATGATCAGCAGCTGATTGCCGATCTTGCGCAATTGCGCGAGCGCGGCGCGAAATATCTGGTTCTCACCGGGAACACAATCTGGTGGCTCGATGTTTACCCGGGTTTTGCGCGGTACCTCAGCACGTCTGCTACTTTGCTGACGCGCACGCCGGAACTTACCATTTACGAACTCTCGCAAACATCGCCATGATTGCGCCTGACAAATGCACGATCCGCTCGGCCATGATTGACGACGTGGCTATCATCCTGCAGCTGATTCGTGATCTTGCGGCCTACGAACGCGCACCGAGCGAAGTCACAGCGACGGAGGACCAGCTGCGAAATGTATTATTTAGCAAGAGGCCGGCAGCCGAGGTGCGGTTGGCGTTCGAGAATGAAACGCCTGTCGGGTTCGCGCTTTTCTTCCACAATTTTTCGACGTGGCTCGGCCAGCCCGGTCTTTACCTCGAAGATTTATTCGTGAAACCCGAGTACCGCGGCAAAGGCTACGGGCGCGCGTTGCTTGTCGACCTGGCAAAGATCGCGCGGGAGCGCGGCTGCGGGCGAATGGAATGGGCGGTGCTCGATTGGAACGAACCCGCGATGGAGTTTTATCGCGCGCTCGGCGCCAAACCGCTCGATGAGTGGCGGACTTTTCGCCTGACTCGCGACGGCATCGAGCGACTGGCGCAATCGCAGTAATCGATCACGATTACGAGCACGAGCAGGAGCACGATGGCAAGGGCGCACACGAACATCGAGGATTACGCGTTTCTGAGCGACACGCAGACGGGCGCGCTGGTGAGCCGCGATGGCTGCGTCGATTGGCTCTGTTTCCCGCGATTTGATTCGCCGGCCTGTTTTGCCTCGTTGTTAGGCGACGAACGCAATGGTCACTGGCTTTTTTATCCAGAAGACGAGATCCGCGATACGCGGCGCCGCTACCGCGGCGACACACTCATCCTCGAGACCGAGTTGGAGACGCAAAGTGGCAGGGTGCGGCTGATCGACTTCATGCCGCCACGCGGTGAAAACCCGGACATCGTGCGGATTGTCGAAGGCGTCGACGGCGAAGTGCGGATGCACATGCAGTTGATCATGCGCTTCGATTACGGGCACATCGTGCCTTGGGTGCGAAGGACAGGTGGTGGCCTCGAAGCGCTCGCCGGACCGGATGCGCTGAGTTTACGCACGCCAGTTGAAACGCGCGGCAAAGATTTGACCACTGTCGCCGAATTCACGGTCAGACGCGGCGAGCGTGTGCCATTTGTCCTGACTTGGTTCGCGTCGCACAAGGAGGCACCGCGCGCGATCAATCCCGAGCACGCGCTCCAGCAAACAGAAGATTTTTGGAAGGAATGGGCGAAGCGTTGCCACCGCGAGACACCGTGGGACGATGCGATCGTGCGCTCGTTGGTGACACTCAAAGGGTTGACTTACGAGCCGACCGGCGGCCTCGTCGCCGCGGCCACGACGTCCTTACCCGAAGAAATCAGCGGGGTGCGCAATTGGGATTATCGCTACTGCTGGCTGCGCGACGCAACCCTCACGCTCCTCGCACTGATGGAAGCCGGCTACTTCGACGAGGCGCGCGCTTGGCGCGAATGGCTCCTGCGCGCGATTGCGGGCAGCCCTGACCAGATGCAAATCATGTACGGCGTCCGTGGGGAGCGGCGCCTGACGGAGTACGAAGTTCCGTGGCTGCCCGGTTATGAGAAATCGGCGCCGGTGCGCGTGGGCAATGCCGCCTCAACACAATTTCAGCTCGACGTGTACGGCGAAATCATGGGCGCGATGTTTCGCGCGCACAACGGCGGAATCGAAAATCGCGAGACCGACTGGCGTTTACAGATGCAACTTATGCACTTCCTCGAATCGAACTGGAGCCAGCCGGATGAAGGGATTTGGGAGGTGCGTGGCGGACGCAAACATTTCACTCATTCCAAAATCATGGCCTGGGTGGCGTTCGATCGCGCCATCAAACTGGTCGAGGAATGCCATTGTGCGGCGGAGCGGAATCTGGAGCGCTGGAGGAAAATCCGCGACCAAATTCACGCGGAAGTTTGTGCCCACGGTTACAGCCGCGATAAGAACGCATTCGTGCAGTTCTACGGTTCGGACGCGCTCGACGCGAGTTTGCTCGTGATGCCGCTGACGGGATTCCTCCCGGCGAAGGACGCGCGCGTACGCGGTACAATCGAGGCGATCGAGCGCGAACTGATGCACGACGGTTTTGTTTTGCGCTATCGGCCGGAAGAAGAACGGGTCGACGGTTTGCCTGGTCGTGAGGGCGTGTTTTTGCCGTGCTCTTTCTGGCTAGCGAATTGTCTGCACCTCGTCGGGCGCAAGCAAGAGGCGCGCGAGCTATTCGAGCGTTTGCTCGAATTGCGAAACGATCTTGGTCTGCTCGCGGAGGAATACGATCCGATCGGTAAACGGCAGCTCGGGAATTTTCCGCAAGCCTTCACACACGTGGCGCTCGTCACCACTGCGCGGATTCTCTTGGACAAGGGAGAGCCGTCGACGGAGCTGCAGAAACAATAGCGGCATCGCCACCTGGTGGTGATCGTTGGCTGGAAGCCTATGCAACGTTATGCGCGCGCCTCGGTGACGGAGATCAGGCGCCGAATTAGATCCTCGATCAAGATCACGCCGCGTAATTTCTTCTCCTGATCCAGCACCCCGGCGACGCCAAATCGTGCGGCGCGTAAACGCTGGATGATTCGATAAGCCGGCTCGTCTTCGTCCGCGATGACGATGCGCCGGGTGAATTGGCCCAGGGATCGATCGCCATTCCTGCCGACCAGAAGGTCGAATACGTCCACCAATCCAACTGGGTGACCTTCGCGTGTCAGCACCGGCAGCCGATCAATTCCGGACGAAAGGCCTAGTTCCACCGCCTCGTCGATCGTCGTATCAGGTCGAATCGCGACCACATTTGTCGCCGGAATCATCACGTCGCGCGAATTGACGGCGCGAAAATCGAAAATGTTGTGAATCATCGCGCGTTCGGTCGCGGTGAGTGCGCCTTCATGCTCGCTTTGCACTGCGATTTGCTTCAACTCTTCGCGTCCGGCGAAGAGGCGGCGACGGCCGACACGGGCAGGGAGCAACACGCGCCCGATCCATGCTCCAATTTCCAGCACCGGCGCAAGGAACAGCGAGACCAATTCGAGAACGCCGGCGAGCCGGGCAAGCGCGCGAAATGGAAACCGGCGAAACAATGCCTTTGGTAAGATCGACAATAGAAAGAGATAAATCGGCAGCATCGCGATCAGCGCGTAGAAAAAGCCGGCGCGACCAAATTCCCGATAGAACTCACGGGTGAGCAGCAATAGACCGATAATATCGGCAGCATTCGTCACGATCAGCACAGTGCCAAGAAGCCGACCCGGGTTTTTCAGGAGACGTTGCAGGCGCAGCGCCGGACGAATGCGTCTCTTCGCATTGTGCCGTAGCCGGACCGGATCAATCGAGAGCAGGCCACTTTCGATTCCGTTGAAGAAAAACGAGACGACCCAGCAACAGATGATGATTAATCCAATCGTCATGCGGCAGCGCGATTGTTCGGGGAAGCACCATCGCTCTCGCCCGCTCCCGTCGTTTTTTCGAGCAGCATTTCCTCGATCCGTTTTCGCCCGGCCCGGCGGACAGTAATTGCGAGCCGGGGAATCTCGAGGTGCGTGCCACTTGGCGGGAGATAGCCGAGGCGATTGAAAACAAAGCCGCCAATCGTGTCGATCCCTTCAGCCTCGATTTCGAAACCGAGATGCTCGCTCAGGTCGTCTAGTCGGGCGTGACCGCTGACGAGAAATTTGCCAGGTGCGAGCGGCTCGATGTACAGATCGACATCTCCAGTCGGCACAGCGTCGGCCAAGATTTCCTCCACGATATCGGACATCGTAATTAAGCCTTCGGTCCCACCGAACTCGTCCACTACGATTGCCAGTCCCTGTGCGTGGGTTAAGAAAAGCTTGAGTAACTCCAGAGCGCGCATTGTCTCCGGCACGAACGACGGGAGCATCAGTCCTTCCGTGTAATGTTCAGACGAATCGAACAGAAAACGTTTCACGTCGATTATGCCGAGGATCTGGTCCGGCGTATCCACGTAAACCGGCACGCGGCGATGCCGTTTTTCCTTCAGCCGCGCAATTGCTTCCTCGTTCGTGAGGTCGTCTGGCAACGCGAAAGCATCGACCCGCGGCGTCATGCAATCCTTGGCTGTCTTATCACCGAGCTTGATCACCTCTTGGATCATCTCGGCTTCGGCCTGTTGCAACGCGCCCTCTTCCTTGCCAATCTCGACCAGCGTCTCGAGTTCCTCATCGGTGACCGGTGGGCGGGTGCGTAGATGTAGCGGGGTGAAAAGGTCGACAATCGCAGTGCTTGCAGTTTCGAGGCGCCGACCCATGCGCTCGAGCACGGGTAGCAACGTCTGCAGCGTGAATGCTCCGACAGTCGAAAGGCGATAGGGCACGGAGATTGCCAGCAATTTTGGGATCAAATCGCAAAGCAGCACGATAATGGCAAAAATGCCGAGTGCGGTCAGCCAGTATGGAAGTGGTGTGGGCAGCGGCGCTTCCCACGAGAGGAGCAAACAAAGCAGAATCAGTGGCACCTTTACGAGACTGTCACCCAAAAGAAGTCCGGTAAGAACGCGCCGCGGGTATGCGCGAAACACCTGCACGAAATTGGACAGACTGGCGTGCTGTTCTTGCAGCCGCCGTAATTGATGTGGTTTGAGCGAGAAAAGGGCCGTCTCCAAAGCCGAGAACAGCGCCGAGACCAGAGCGAGGATGCAGATGACGACGAGCAGAATGGCGGATCCGCCCACCGTCATTGCTTGACGCGAGCGCGCCGAAACGCCCACTCGTGCTCCGGGGAAATACTCGGGTTGCCCATCATCTGAGCCGCGGTCAAGTTAGGCTGTTCATGAACAAAGGCGAGCGCATTTCGCAATTCGTTGCGCAGATTGTCGGTGAAGATGCCGATGTTCTCCGCCATCGGACGGACTCGCTGCGGCAAGCGACCGGCGAAATGGCGCATCACCCGTTTTATCGCGCCTACTTCGAGTGCTGGAATGCCCAGCGTTACTATGAAGCCCATGACGTTCTCGAGCAGCTGTGGTTAAATATCGACTCGAGCGACAACAATTTTTTCAAAGGGCTGATCCAGGCCGCCGGCGCGTTTGTTCATTTACAGAAGAATTTCGAGCACCCGATGCATACTAAACACCGCCAGCGGCTGCGACCGGCCGTGCGGTTGTTCGCGCTGGCGGAGAATAATCTGACGCCCTATTCGCCTACACATCACGCGCTTGACGTTGCGGCATTTGTCGATCTTCTGCGAACTACGCGGGAGAAGATCTTGCGCTCGGATTATCAGACGAATCCGTGGTCCCCTGCGGCCGCGCCGAAACTGAAGCTGCTGTAGCATGGGCCTGTGGTCGTCCTTTAAGGATGCATAGCGTGGTCGTTACAACAGTCATCTTGTAAAAATCAGCTTTGTGCCGGCGACCGCCAGCACAGCAGCCAGCAGCAGCGAAATGGCGCGGACCGGAAAACGCCGGCTGCCGCAGTAGGAGCCAGCCGTGCCACCGACGATTGCCGGAACAGTGAGCAGAACGCTTAGGGATGGCAATGAATGCGTCGCGGTAAAGTAGCCGATAAGTCCACCGATTGAATTCACCAGGATGAAGAGAGCCGACACGGCGGCGGCCTGGCGAATGTGCGCCCAACGGCAAAACAAGAGCAACGGCGTGAGAAAAATTCCGCCGCCGGTTCCAGTTAGCCCCGCGAGAAATCCGAGCCCGGCCCCAACGATCATTCCGAGCGGCCTGGTCGGCGTCGTTGTCTGTGGCGGATCGCGACGGCGGACAATCAGCCGCGCCGCGGAAAAAAACAGCACCATGCCGATCAAAATTCGCAGCACTGAAGCCGAAGGCTGCAGATAACCCCCAGCGTA
>DASQXY010000074.1:0-18019 GCA_035639455.1 Chthoniobacterales bacterium
CGACTCAGCCAGGCACTTGGACTGGAGAGACGCCTCGCAAGCAATCGGGCAAAAAGCCCGGCCGAGGCTGGTCGGGGGGAAACGGCGGAGCGGACGGGCGTCAGTCACTCACAGCTTCTTCGCAGGATATTCACCGAACGCCGCCGCACAGCATCGAAGCGGAGCAGGGCGTGCTCGGTTCGATGTTAATTTCGCCCCGCGACACCATCGCGGAGTGCGTGGAGAAAATTAACGCCGACTATTTTTACGTCCCCGCGCACCAGACCATCTACAATCTCCTCGTCGATCTTTGGAACAAGGGAGAAGCGATCGACCTGATCACTTTCACGCAAGCTTTGCGCGATCGGAACTTGCTCGAGGCGGTGGGCGGGCCTGCGTTCGTGACCAGCCTGTTCACGTTTGTTCCAACGGCTGCGAACATTAGCTACTATCTCGACATTGTCCGCGACAAGTTCGTGCTGCGCGAGATCATCACGGCTGCGACCGAGAGCGTGCGTCGAGCTTATGAAGAGCAGGACGAAGTCAGCAACCTGCTCGATGAAGTAGAGCAGAAAATTTTCGCCGTCGGCGAGGATCGGTTCAAAGGGCAGATGCTCTCGATGAAGGACCAGGTGATGGGAGCTATTGAGGCAATCGAAAAACTTTACGAACGCAAAGGCGGCATCACCGGAATTTCGACCGGCCTGGTAGAGTTCGATCGGATGACCAGCGGAATGCACGCCGCAGAGATGATCGTAATCGCGGGTCGGCCCAGCATGGGAAAGACGGCACTCGCGATGAATATCGCCGAGCATGTCGCGATTAACGAAAAACTGCCGGTCGGCGTGTTCAGTCTGGAAATGAGTAGTCAACAGCTCGTGCAGCGGCTGCTCTGCTCGCGCGCGCGAGTAAATCTCCAGAAGGTGCGCGATGGATTTCTGGCGGAGCGCGATTTCCCGAGTTTGACCGCTGCGGCGGCGAAATTGGCTGAAGCGAAAATCTTCATCGATGACAGCGCTGCGCTGGACATTCTCGCGTTGCGAGCGAAAGCGCGCCGGCTGAAAGCGCAACAAAACGTGCAGTTGATCGTGGTCGATTACCTGCAGTTGCTGCGATCCTTGTCGCGCCGGGCGCAGGACAATCGGCAGCTTGAAATTTCAGAAATCTCCGCCGGCCTGAAAGGTCTTGCCAAGGAACTGAAGATTCCGGTGATCGTCGTGGCGCAGCTGAACCGACAGCCGGAGCAGCGCTCCGGCGGCAAACCGCGGCTGAGCGATTTGCGCGAATCCGGGGCAATCGAGCAGGATGCTGACCTCGTCGGGCTGCTCGTTAGGCCGGAGATTTACGAGGAAGACGAAGAAGCGCGCGCCGAAAAAGCTGGCGAAGCGGAGCTGATCATCGCGAAGCAGCGGAACGGTCCGGTCGGCGAAATTCCGCTGACGTTTCTGAAGGAGTTCACGCGGTTCGAGGATCGCGCGCGCAATCTACCCGAACCGGAAGAGGCGTTTTAGCATTCTGGCGAGCACCGGCCGCTGGCCTGTAGCATTTGGCTGCCAGCCGAATGCTTTTCTCGCGCGTCACGGCGATTGTCGGCGGCTTCGCGGCAAGCTGCCGCGACCCGCAGGCTAGCAGCCTGCGCTCCCCAGAATCAGAGGTTTGTTGCGGCTTCGATCACGTGATCGGCGTCGATGCCGAACTCCTTCATCACCTCCCCGCCGGGCGCGCTGAGACCGAAGCGGTGTAAGCCGATGACTTTGCCGTCGAGGCCGACGTAGCGGTACCAGGTGTCCGGCACACCGGCTTCGATGGCGATGCGTTTGCGACACTCGTTAGGTAAGACTTCATCCCGATATTCCTGCGGCTGACGCTCGAATCGTTCGAAGCACGGCATGGAAACGACACGAACGCCGCTGCCGAGCTGTTTCGCCGCGGCCAAGGCATGCTGGAGCTCACTGCCGCAGGACATAATGATGAGCGCGAGCTTGCCGGTTTCCTTCTTTGCAATGTAACCGCCGCGCAAAACGCCTTCCCGACGGGCCCGAACATCGAGCTCGTTCAAAATCGGCACGGTCTGACGCGTAAGCGCGATCATTGTTGGACCGTTGTTTCGCTCCACCGCGGCGACGAACGCACCGGTGGTTTCTTCGGGATCGGCCGGACGGATCAAATCAATCTGCGGCATCACGCGCACGGAGCTGACCGTCTCGACCGGCTGGTGTGTGGGTCCGTCTTCGCCGACGCCGACGGAATCGTGAGTGAAGATGTAGATGTTCGGCAGCTTTGAGATGGCGGCTAAACGAATCGAAGCGCGGCAATAGTCGGTGAAAACGAGAAAGGTCGCGCCGGATGCGCGAAAGATTCCATGATAAGAGATTCCGTTCAGAATCGCACACATGCCGTGTTCGCGGATGCCGAAACGGATGTTGCGGCCGTCGGGGGTGTCGCGCGTGAAATCGTGTGCGTCCTTGATGTAGTTCATCGTTGAGCCGTAAAGATCGGCACTGCCGCCAATGAGCAGCGGCATCTCGCGCGCAATCGGCTGCAACACTTCGCCACCCGCTTTCCGCGTTGCAAGCTTCGCGTCTTTCGGAAATTCGGGAATTTTGGAGAGCAGATCAGCCGGAACTTTGCGCTTAAGTCCGTCATCGAGCATTTTCGCGCGGTCGGGATTTTTGCTGCGCCACTCGTCGTAGGTTTTCTCCCAGCGATCGTAATCGGCGAGCAGCTTCTTTTTATGCTCGGCGAAATACTCGCGCACCTCCGTCGAGACGTAATAATGCTCATCGGGCAAACCGAGGCCTTTGCGTCCGGCATCGACAAACTTTGCACCGGCTTCGCCATGCGCTTTGTACGTCCCGGCGACTTCCGGGATTCCTTTGCCGATAAGCGTGTGCGCCAAGATGAACTGTGGTTTGCCGTTGTCGCGTTCTTTGGCGATGTTCAGCGCGTCGAGGAACTGGTGCATGTCGTCGCCCTGGATTTCCTGCACATCGAATCCGTAGGCGGCGAAACGTTTTCCGGTGTCTTCGCTTTCGGTCTCTTTTGCCGGCGCATCGAGCGTCACAGCGTTCGAGTCGTAAATTACGATCAAATTATCGAGGCCGAAATGCCCCGCGAACGCGCTCGCTTCGGAGGCCACGCCTTCCTGCATGTCACCGTCACCAGCCAGACAGATGACGTGCTGGTCGAAAATCCGGTGCTCGTCCGTATTAAAACGTGCCGCCGCCATCTTCGTGCCAATGGCGATACCTACGGCGTTACCCACGCCCTGGCCGAGCGGCCCGGTCGTGCATTCGACGCCCGGCGTTTCGAAGAATTCCGGATGACCCGGTGTTTTGGAGTGCAATTGCCGGAAACGTTTGATTTCCGACATCGGCAGATCGTAGCCGCTGAGATGCAGCCAGGCGTAGAGAAACATGCTGCCGTGCCCAGCCGATAGCACGAAATAGTCGCGGCCGATCCAGCGCGGCTTATCCGGATTATGTTTCAGCGCATAGCCGTACAACACGGCACCCATCTCAGCGCAGCCGAGTGGTAAACCGAGGTGCCCGGATTGCGACGCTTGCACGGCGTCCATGCAGAGGCCGCGTGCTTCATTCGCGGCGCGCGAAAGGATCTCCACGTTTAGGCTCATGCGGAACGAGCACGATTAGCAGCTTCGATTTTGCATCGCAATTTGTTTTAACACGCGCTCGCCGCTGCCGGCACTCAACACGCTCCAGGTGAGTCTTGGCTAATCGAATAACTTGTGAATAAAATGATTTTCCCGGCGTATCTTGTTCACAGTTTTTTGTGAACAGCTTGGCGATTTTTCGCCGATGCCGAGAACGGATCGCCGATTTTAGAATGAAGCTTTCCGACATCACAGCAACGCTGCAGGAGATCCGAGTGTCGCCGGTCAAAAAGCTCGGCCAGAATTTCCTGCACGACCAAAATCTGGCGCGCTGCATTGTGAAAGCAGCTGAGCTCACGCCCGAGGATTACGTCGTCGAAATCGGCCCCGGATTGGGCGCGTTGACGTCGATCATTTTGGGCAGCGGCGCGCGAGTTTTAGCAATTGAGAAGGACACACGGTTAGCAGGATTTCTGCGCGAGCATCTCGCGCACCCGCGCTTGGAAGTGTTGAACGAAGACGCGCTCGACTTTGATGTGCGGCCGTTATTTTGTGAGCTGCGGGTTAAACTGCTTGGGAATCTGCCCTACAATATCTCGGGCCCATTACTCGCGAAATACGTCCAGTATCCAAGCCCCATCTCACTGTGGCTGTTTACGTTGCAACGAGAAGTTGCTGCCCGGCTGGCTTCTTCCCCCGGGACACGCGACTACGGCGCGCTCACCGTACGCCTGCAATTACATCATCGCGTAGAACGCCTGCGCAGCATCCCAGCGACGGTCTTTGTTCCCGAACCAGAAGTTGCGTCAGCGCTGGTGCGCATTGTTCCGCGCGACCCGGCGGAGACCCCGGTTTGTGACGACGAATTGCTGAATGAACTGCTGCATCGCGCCTTTTCGCAGCGCCGCAAACAATTGCACAAAGCGCTCGGCGAGCTGGTTTCCGACTGGCCAAAAACGGTGGGCAAACTCGGGATCGAACCGAAAGCGCGGGCGGAAGATCTGTCAGTTGACCAATGGATCGCGCTCGCTAACGAAATCAGGCCGATCCGCAGCTCAGAAACGCAGGTTTTCTGGCAGGAGCGCTTCCCGGTGGTCGACGAGATGGACCGGATTTTGCGCTACGCTTACCGCTCGGCAGTGCATGAGGATAACTTGCGCCATCGCGCTGTTCACATCCTGATTTTCAATGACCTAGGCGAAGTTTATTTGCAAAAACGCGCGCGCTGGAAAGATCGACATCCACTGCGGTGGGACTCCAGTGCAGCCGGACACGTTTGCGCGGGCGAAGGCTACGATGAAGCGGCGCGACGCGAGCTAAAGGAGGAGCTCGGAATTGAGGTCCCATTGCAAAAACTGCTGAAACTGCCTGCGTCGATGCGAACGGACCAGGAGTTCATCTGGCTCTACCGCGGCGACCTTGAGCGTGCTGTTCGGCCGAATCGCAGTGAAATCGAAGCCGGCGGATTTTTCAGTCCGAACGTGGTCGACGGCTGGATCACAGCCCGGCCGGAGGATTTCACACCAGCGTATATGGAATGCTGGCGCGCTTTTCGCCAGCACGGCGTGCTCAGCGCCGCCGCGTCGTAGTCGATCGTCGCCGCGCGTGCGCGGTTGTTTTTCGCCTCGACGCCGATTTTGAGCGCACCGCGTTGCGCTCCGGCAAACCGCGCATAGCCATTTCCTTGAATTTTCGGGCGGCGCGACGGGCCGCTTCTTTTCCACCGTAAAGCGTGTCGCTAAACATTTTGGTCACGGATGTTGCACCGCGAAGGAAATGAACTTGAAAACCGTGTGTCTGCTTCTTCGCGCGCGGGCGTGTGTCGATGCGGCGGATGTTTGCTTCTGACTCGGGATTAGGGCGTCTTGGCATGGGAATACCGAGAAGGTAACGAACGCGCGCCGCTGTTCAACGGCTGTTACCACCCGCCCGAACTTTTTCCGGCGGTGGAAGATGCCACTTCTGCCAATTGCGCTCGTGTTCGGCGACCGGCAACAGAGCGTAGCACGGGTGCTGATCGGCGCGTAGCCAGGTGATGAGCTTCACGAGCTCAGACTCAGCCATTGTCGTGCAGCCTGTCGTTGCCCGATTCACTCCGCGGCGGATGTGAAAGAAAATCGCGCTACCTGCGCCGGGGATTGGCGGATTGGAGTTGTGCCGGATTTCAATGAGCCAATGGTAGGCAAAATCACCAGATCGCATTTTCTCATGCGAGTAATTGTCGGGCGGCTTTTGGGGATCGATAATCACGTGCCGGTTGTAATTTGGCGAGCGCGGGTCGTCGCTCCAGATGTCCGCCTCTGTTACTTGATGATACGGATAATTGCCGCCCGGCGGCAGTTTGGCGTCGTAACCAAACACCTCGCCCAGTTCGAAAATGCCGGCCGGCGCACGACCGTCGCGCTCCGCTTTGTGAAGGCCCGGTTCATCCTGGCCGACGATGCCAATTCCCCACGCCAGTCCGCTTTTGCCAAATAGTACTGGAACGCTGCTGCTGATCGGGTGCCACTCGCCGCCGCCGGCTCGCTCAAATCGCTGCAATGTTCCGCGGATGGAGTTCCAGTCGGGAGCGAGACCAACGATTAACTGCGTGCAGTCGTCCGGCACACCGGCGGCACACGCATTGCTTGTCCATAAGAGCAGGGCGAGCGCAGCCCCACATTGCAAAATCGAGCTAAACATTGCCAAACCTACACGCGCATCCTCACGACGCTGTCCACCTGCTTTTCGTGAAAAAAATTCTCGCGCCTTTACTCATCGTGGCCGCAGTCGGCGCGATCTACGCGCCCGCGCTCCGCAATAAGTTCGTCTGGGATGATACAGCGCTGGTGTTGCGCGATCCTCTAATCCGAAGTTGGCGGCTGATTCCGGAGGGATTTAACCACTTCCTCTTTACCGATGCGACTCCGTCCGACTTTTATCGCCCACTGCAACGTGTCACCTACACGCTCGAGTACATCGCAGTCGGATTTCAGCCCATGCTGTATCACTTATCGAGCATCATCTTGCACGCTGCAGCCGCCGTCGCGCTTTTCGTCTTCACACAGGAACTTCTCCTCAGTTACGGACTGGACGAGCCAAAGCGGCGTCTGATCGCATCGGTTGCCACGCTCGTTTGGGCGATTCACCCGATACACAGCCCAGCTGTGGCTTATGTGGCAGGGCGGGCCGATCCACTTGCGGCGTTGTTTGGGTTCGCGGGGCTGTATCTGGTGATTCGGAGCACGCGCGCGACCAGTGCGAATAAATGGCGTCTGTTCATCGCGGCCGGGCTCGCATTTCTACTGAGCGCGTTTTCCAAGGAAAGCGGGCTCATTTTTCCGCTCGTGGCGCTGATGTTGTTCGTGACACGCAAACGCTGGCTCGACATGTGGAAAACAGTCGCGGTTGCCGGCTTTGTTGCCGCGATTTACTTCAGTTTGCGGTTAGGCGCCGAGCACTACCATCCGCCGGCGCTGAGCCCGCCTGCACCGCCACTCGTTAGGCCAATTATCGCCGCTAGAGCTATCGCCGAGTACGCCGGTCTCATTTTACTCCCGCTCAACTTGCATGTCGATCGTGACGTCGAAACGCACCCCAGCGGCTGGAATGACGCGAGCCTGCGCGGTGCAGCGTGGCGAGAACTGCAGACATTACTCGGGCTCGTGCTCATGGCCGCACTCCTTTGTTGGGGGTGGCGAGCGCGCAAAGCGAATCCGGCGGTATTTACGCTTCTCCTCCTGGCCCTGATCAGTTATTTGCCCGTTAGCGGCATTGTCCCGCTCAATGCGACCGTCGCCGAGCACTGGCTGTATGTGCCGAGCGCATTTTTGTTTTTCGCCGGAGCGGTCGAACTCGGCAGCGTTGGTTTTGCCATCGTGGCGAAGAGGGTTGCCGTCGGCGTGCTCACACTTTGGCTACTGTTCCTCGGCTCGCGGACATTTGTCCGAACCTTCGATTGGAAAGACCAGCGGACGTTCTGCGAGCGCGCAGTTATGCAGAGCGGGGACTCGGCGCGGATGTTGATCAATCTCGGCAGCCTCGAAGCAAATGAAGGCAGGCTGCAGGAGGCTGCAACGCATTTACGTGCGGCGTTGCAAAAGAAACCAGACCAACCGCTGGCCGTGATTAATTTGGCGGTTCTCGCTCTGAAACAGAACGACCTCAAACTGGCGCGCCAGCTTCTCGAGCGCGCAACGCATATGCCGTTGGTCGATGCACAAGGCCACGAACTGCTTGCCGTTCTCAAGCACAAGGAAAACGGCACTGTCGATGTTCTGCGCATGCGCCTGGCCGCGCATACCGGTCCGCCGGATTGGTCGATCGAAAAACGTTACATCCAAGTGCTCGATCAAACCGGTGCGACTTCCTCGGCAGTTAATGAGTTGCTAACCTGCTTGCAAACGCAATGGTATCGTGCCGAGAGCTGGCAATTGTTAGGCCAATTGCATGCGAAGCTCGGTCACAGCTCGCAAGCTGATCGCGCATTCGCTCAGGCGCACGACTACGACGTTCATCTTGCTTCGCGCTTAGTTCTCTGACGCAGAGTCGTAGCCGCCGGCGCATCTGGTCTGAATACGCCACAGCGCCGATACGTCTCTAGATTTGTTATGAAAACTTCCTTCTGTCTCGGGGCTTTGCTCGCCATTGTGGGCTTGGCCATTGCCCCGCTCGTCTCAAAAGCCCAAACAACTAGCACAACCACTACGTCAACGACGTATGTGCAGACCAGCAAGATCATCGGTTCGAAGGTAAAAACCGCCCAGGGTGAAGAGATCGGCGAAATCAAAGATGTCGTGCTCGACCGGAATACCGGTTGCATGGCTTACACTGTTCTCTCGACCGGCGGGACCGCTGCGCGTGTGGCTGGACAGGCGAAAACAGTCGCCGTGCCATGGACAGTATATTCCGTCACGTCGGAACCAACTGTCTACACAGTGAATGTCGATCGTGAGCGCATCTATAGTGCGCCAGTGTTCGACTACGCGCGGATTGAGGAATACTCAAGACCCGATTACATCAATAACGTCTACTCCTACTACGGCGTCTCCGCTCCCGCTGGAGTATCAACTTCGGTAACCGGTACAACGACCGGTAGGACCACCACAGCAACTGGAGCGGCTGGCGCCTACGCTAGCCCTTCGCCCGCCGCCACCGGCGCGGCTGGGGCGGCTGGCGCCGCATCGCCCTACGCCAGCGCCT
Organism: Chthoniobacterales bacterium; assembly: GCA_035639455.1. Lineage (GTDB taxonomy): Bacteria > Verrucomicrobiota > Verrucomicrobiia > Chthoniobacterales > UBA10450 > AV17. The sequence goes on from DASQXY010000074.1 coordinate 8,774, forward strand.
CTCCTCGGATGAGTCCGGCCGGTGGAATGACCCCGACAATGGGAGCAAGCGCATCGCCTGCTGGTTCCCCAACGGCGACTGCTTCGCCGCGAGGCAGGCATGGAGCCGGACGTGCTGCATCTCCGGGTGCATCCCCACGTGAAAGGATGAGGCCAGGTGCCACAGAGTCGCCGGAGGCGCGTGGCGGCGAGTCACCGATGACCGGGCGTGAAGCGACCGAGTCCACTGGCAGAGGCCGCGCGGGTGCGGAATCAGCGACTGGAGCGGAATCCCCAATGGAGACTGGAGCTAGTCCCGCCGGCGAGCACAAAAAAGGTGGGCGCAAGCACGCCCGCGAAGGTGCGGCCGAAGCCAGCGCGACACCAAAGTCACCTCAGGAACAGGAATAACGACACACTTTCGGGTATTTCAGCAGTCCCGAAGCAATCAAAGAGGCCGCAGAGGCATCAGCAGCTTCTGCGGCCCTTCTCTTGTCTTGACCGAGCGCTAACTGTCATCCTGAGCCCTTCGACAAGCCCAGGGCAGGCTCCGCTGCTCGGCGAGGAGCCGGCAAAGATCGACAATCAGTCGGCGCGGGCTGCGCTTTGTGCCGTCGCGCGTTCTACTTTCATGGTGTCGCGCGGCAAAAAGCGCGCGCCCCATAACCAGACGAACCCGGCGAGGACCATCAGCACGGCCACGCCAAACAACGCGACGTTCATGTTCCACCGATCGCGCACCATGCCGATCAATGGCGGCGAGGTGGCGTCGCCGAACAAGTGAATAATAAAAATGTTCAGCGCAAACGCGCTCGCGCGCACTAACGGCGAAGTAACGTTCGCCAGTGCGGTATTCGACGGACCAGTGTTAAGGAAGAGGAAGAATTCGGCGATGAATATCATCAACCACGCGAGCGGAAACCGAACGTAAATCACCGCAATCGTCGCCGGAAAACAGATGAGCATGCCGACGCCCGAGACGAGAAAATAAGAGCTGGCAAATCGGCTCCGCAATTTGTCGCCCAGCCACCCACCTGTCAACGTGGCGGACAGCCCGGCAGCGGCGGTGATCGCGCCAAATGTCAGCCCGATATTGCCAAGCAAATGCTCGCTCGGCGCGAATTCAGTATGGCGGTCGATAAAAATGTAATCCGGCATCCATGCGGAAAAGCCGCCGATAGCAAAAGTCATCACCGTCATCGCGGCAGTGTTGATTAAGTACGAACGGACGCGGAAAAGATCGACGTAATCCCGCAGCCGCGGTCGTGGGACATCACTTGATTCCGTCGCGACCGTTCGGCGAGGGTCGCGCATGAAAAAACAAATCGCCGCCAGCAGTAGGCCTGGCGGCACGACAAGGTAAAACGCCCAGCGCCAACCGAGCAGATCGGCAATCTTGCCGCCAAAAGCATAGCCGAGAGCGCTGCCAACTGGAATCGCCACATAAAACCACGCGAGCACGCGGCCGCGCGTTTGCAACGGGTAGAGATCGGCAATGATCGTCGGCGCGGCGGGACCGTAGCCGGCCTCACCTATGCCCACAAAAATTCTGGTGCAAAGCAGCACCGCAAACGAGGTTGCCATTCCCGACCAACCGCTCGCGAGGCTCCAAACCGCAACGCTGATTCCCACCAGTCTCCAGCGAGAAAATCGGTCCGCCAGTAAGCCAAAAACTGGCGCGGTGCAGAAGTAGCTGACGAGGAACGCGGTCGTCCAAAGACCCGCTTTGCCGTTTTGATTCGGGTCGTTAGCGAGAAATTGCTGTTTGAGGATAGGCAGAACAGCAGCAAGGATGTAGCGGTCGATGTAATTGAAGAGATTGATCGCGAGCAGCAGCGCGAGCGCGGTGCCGGCGTATCTCCGCGCTGTTGCGGAACGATCCTCCATCGACAAATGTCGATTGCAGTGGCCGGCACGGCGATTGTAAATCACAAACATGCCGAGCATCTCCGCGGCCGAGCGCACGCTACACTTTTTCGGCCGACCGGTGGTGCGCGCAGTTTATCGAATCACCACGTTCGGCCTCGATTCGATGCCGGCTGGCGGCTTTCTGCTTCTGCCTAACCATATTAGTTGGGTTGATGCCATTCTGCTGCAAGCCGCCTGTCCGCGACCGATTCGCTACATCATCGATCAGGAGTTTTACCAGAAACCGATGCTGCATCCGTTTTTGCGCATCGTAGGCTGCATCCCGATCGACATCCATCATCCGCGTAGCGCGATTCGCGAGGCGACGGAAAGAATTGCCGCGGGCGAAATCGTCTGCCTCTTTCCAGAAGGCCAACTCGAACGCCGCGGCGTACTCCTGCGCCTGCAACGTGGCTACGAATTGATCGCGCGACATGCCCGCACACCGGTTGTCCCGGTTTGGCTCGATCAACTTTGGGGCTCGATCTTTTCATTCCAAGGTGGCCGGTTTTTTACCAAGCTGCCGCGGCGCATTCCGTATCCGCTCACCGTCGCGTTCGGCAAACCCCTGGAACCGGAGAACGCCGATGTCGCGATCGTGCGCGAGGAATTGTTGAAGCTAGGCGAATTCTGTTATAGCCGTCGCTCGAATTTAGATCGACATCTCGCGCGCGAATGCATCCTGGGTTTGAGGCGGCGAGCATTCACCACTGTCGTCACGGACGGTACAGATGGAAGCAAACTCAGTGGCGCCAAACTGCTCGGTGCCGCCGCCGCGCTCAGCCGAGTTTTGCGTAGAAGGTTTCCGGAGCCACGGATCGCGATAGTGCTGCCCGCGGGCAGAGGCGCGGTTGTTGCAAATATTGCCACGCTGCTGGCCGACAAAGCCGCCGTCGATTTGAATTTCACCGCCGGACGCGCCGCAAACGAAGCTTGCGGCCGTCGTGCCGAGTTACGCGTCGCCATTTCCGCCGGGCAATTCATCGATCGGATCAAAGATTTTCCCTGGCCGTCGGGGATTGTGAAACTCGATGAGCTGATGCCGCGCTTAAAGTCCCAAGTGTTGTTTTGGTGGATCATATCGATCCTATCTCCGGGATGGCTGATCGCGCGGTTACTCTCGGTTCCGAAACACGGCGGCCGCAAGGAAGCGGTGTTGCTCTTTACCAGTGGCAGCTCCGGAGAACCAAAAGGAGTCGTGCTCAGTCATCGTAATCTCGTCGGGAACGTCTCGCAGTTCCGCGAGTTGCTCGACGCGCAAAAGCACGACGCGATTCTCGCCTCGCTGCCGTTCTTTCACAGCTTTGGCGCGACGGTGACCTTGTGGTATCCAATCATCGAAGGCGTGCCGATTCTCACATATCCGAACCCGCTCGATGCGGCGAAAAATGCCGCGCTGATCGCGGAGCATAACCTGACGTTTCTGCTCGCGACACCCACGTTCCTCCGGGGCTACCTGCGTAAGGCAGAGCCGCAGGAACTGCGCAGTTTACGGCTGGTCATCACCGGAGCGGAAAAGCTGCCGCTCGACTTAGCGAAAGCGTTCGAGCAACGATTCCAGCAAAGGGTATTCGAAGGCTACGGCCTCACTGAAACTTCGCCCGTCGTGAGCGTCAATTTACCCGAACCGCAGCCGACCAAACCGGGCGAAGAAGTCCAGCCATCCAGTCGCCTCGGGTCGGTCGGCAAACTGGCGCCGGGAATCGCTGCGGAAATTCGCGAACCTGAGACAGATCGCAAACTTTCGCTGCACAACAGCGGCATGCTCTGGCTGCGTGGCGTCAACATTTTCGAGGGCTATCTGCGCGATGAGAAGCGGACGGCCGAAGTCTTGCGCGATGGCTGGTTCAAAACAGGCGACATCGGCCGGTTCGATGAAGATGGTTTCCTTTACATCGAAGGGCGGGTCTCGCGCTTTTCAAAAGTCGGCGGTGAAATGGTGCCCCACGAACCGCTGGAACAGAAGATTGTCGATGCTCTCGGCCTCTCCGGAACAGACGAACGCACCATTGCTGTCATGGGCGTGCAAGATGAAACAAAGGGCGAAGCCCTAGTCCTCCTCGCCGCGATCGATGTCGATCTTGCCCAGCTACGCCAAAAATTACGCGAAGCCGGCGTCCCGAATTTGTGGATCCCGAAAAAGGTCTGCCGTGTCGACGCCATTCCCGTCCTCGCCTCCGGCAAACTCGATCTCAGGAAATGTCAGGAACTCGCAACCCAGTGACAAAACCCGAGCGGCCATTCGCAATGACATTTCACTCTATCGCGAATCGCCTCGCAGCGGTGTTCATGAAGCTGCTGTTTGGCAGCGTCGCGCGTGTGCACCTGATGGGGTCCGAACACGTAAATCGTGCAGGCGGACTTTTGCTGGCGGCGAACCACATCAGCCATTTCGACCCGTTCATCATTTCCGCAGTCGTGCGACGCAAGATCGATTGGATGGCGATGGCGGAATTTTTCGCATGGCCGATCATTGGATCGTTCCTGCGCGCTGTGGACGCGTTCCCGGCGGCACGCGATCGCGCGGATCGCGCGACGATTCGCACCACGATCGAGCGACTCAAGGCTAGCCAAATCGTTGGGGTTTTTCCCGAAGGCGGGATCCGCGCGGGAACACGTTCGTTGCTCGAAGGCGCGCCGCTGCGGCGCGGCGTATCGACACTCGCGCAGATTGCAGGGGTGCCCGTTCTACCCTGCGTTATTCTTGGTAGCGATCGACTTTACAATCTGAAACGCTGGCTTCCGCCTCGGCGAACACCCGTGTGGATTGCGTTCGGAAACCCGGTGCCATGCTGTGCCGAGCTCGAGAAAACCGCCGCGCGTGCGTGCATTGAGCGAGAGGTCACCTCAGCATTCCAAACTCTCTACGCCGACCTGCGCGAAAAATTCCAGCTCGCGCCTGACGATCTACCGCATTCGCCGCAAGAGCGAATGCGGCGTTGTAGCGCCAGCGGATCGCGTGCCGCCGTGAGACGCGGCAAGCGAAGCGGTTATCTTGTAATCCGACCCGGCGCGTTCCGGCGCCTCAGCGCAAGCACTGTCGATTTCGCGATGTGCGCGTCAATGAATCTGCTGCAGTCTCGTCATCGCTTGCACGTGCACAGCCGCGAAGAAATGGAGCGCTATGTCGCGGATTGTGAGAAGTTGACTGTGCACGAGTACTACTATCCGCAAGATGATGGCGATCTTCCCGCTGCGCTCGAGAACGGCACGACCGCGCGAATCCTGACGTGGCGCAGCCCGGTAAAAACACGCTTCCCGGCAAACGATACGGCGCGCGTGGATTTATTTCCATGTCAGCGCGGTTGGAACGCGCCGACCGTTTTGATGCTGCATGCGCTGCTCTCAGCCACACATTTTGGATACCGACGGCTGGCCCGGCATTTCAACGCGCGCGGCTGGAACGCATGCTTCGTGCACCTGCCGTATCACTACTCACGTGTGCCACGCGGTTATTGGAACGGGGAGCTCGCGATCACGGCTGATTTGATGCGCAATGCCGAAGGACTGCGGCAGGGTGTGATGGAACTGCGGCAACTGCTCCGCGCGCTGCGCAAGATCGGCTGCTCAGAGTTCGGTATTCTCGGAATGAGCTACGGCGGCTGGATCGGAGCGCTGCTCGCCGCCGTCGAGCGTGACCTGCGCTTCGTCGCATTGATGGCTCCGATCGTGAACGTGGAGCACGCGATGTGGCAAAGTCCCGGCACGGCGTGGATGCGAAAGGAGCTACGCCGCTTGAGCATCGAGCCGGCGCTGGTGGCACGGCATTTTCATCTCAGCTCGCCAAGTCACACTCAGCCGGTGTGCGATCCGAGCCGTGTGCTCTTTGTTTCCGGTGATTTCGACGCGATCGCGCGCCCTGAACACCTCGAACAAATCCATCAACGATGGCGTGGCTCACAGTTGCTGCGCGTGCGCCAGGGACACTTCGGCTATCGCATGTTGCCCCAGACCGTCGCGCACTTGGCACAATGCGATTTACTCAGCGCAGAAACCTGACTCAGGTTCGCGCACGATCGAGCGGTTGATGCGCGCATAATGTCGGTTTTGTGATTCCAAGGAACTCCAAGCTCGCGCCGAGATCGGCAAATGCGGCTTCGGCGAGGACATTGTGGCCTTTGATTGACGCATGCCAGCCATCAATCGGGTGAAGCAACTCCGCCCGACTCAGATCCGCTGTCGCTAATGCCTCGGAGTAGCGCAGCTGAACGTTAGGGTTAGCGCGGAGTTGCCGATTGAGATCGTCGACAACACTGCGTAGTTGCTCGTTCACCATCTGCGCCAGATCAATCAGGTATCTGCGGTAGATCGGCCGGAAAGACGCGAAATACTTGTAGGTCGTTTCCAGGTGCGGATATAACCTGCGATCTTCGGCGCGGCGCCGCTCAGCCTCGGCCCGACCTCGGAAGTAAGCTTCGAAATTGATCAGACCATAAACCAGAATCGCGATGGGGTGATGCTGTGCGCAGGCGCGTTCGGCCAGTCGCCGCAAATTCGATGCAAAATTTTCTCGAAACTGCGCGCTCAACTGTTCGAGAATTATGTTCGGCTGTTCCAGCTCGCGCCGGTTTCGGCGCCAAGCCCAGTCCACGTTGTTATGCCCGATCGCGATCAGGATCAGATCGGCAAATCGCCGCGCCGCGAGCAGCTGGTCGATTTGTCCCGAGAAATTGCGGGTGCGAAGAATTCGCCGGAACAAGTTCTGTCGCTCGCCCTGGCGATCCACACATGCACCGATGCCAGCGTATTCGGTCGCAAGCACAGGAGTGAGTTGCTCAAGTCTGTGGCAAACGCTTTGAATTCCGGTCGGCGGCGGAGTCGGGTCGATAAACCAGTTGCCGCCACGACTCCGACAAGCGCGCCAAAACGTGTTCCACGGAGTTGAGATGTAGACGCCTGTGCAAACACTGTCACCAATCATGGCTATTTCCATTGCCGATCTCTCAGTCGAGCCAATCCATCGCGGTAAGCAGACGGCGGAACTCGTTGTCATCGACCGAGAGAGCCGGCAGCCATTCGCCAATCGGCTCGCGATGCCAGCATGCTCTTTCGCCGAGCGGCGCGAAATGATAGCGGAACAATCGTGCACGAATGTAACGCGGCGGCGCGTCGGGAAATGGATTGTCGACGATGAGCGACAACGTGCCGCGGTCGTTGTGCAACAGCTTCCATACGAAATGCAGTGTCCAGGGATATTCAGCCGGCGAACTCATTGCCGCGAACCAGATCTGCCAGTCGATGCGCGGCTGATACGGCGCGATGAACGGCGGCGGCCGATTTGGATCGCCGGGTTTGGCCACGAATTCGTATTCCTTCCATTTGCTCTCGCCTGTAATCACTTCGTCATCGGTTCCTTCGAAAATGATTTCGTTCCGCTCGCGACCGACCGTGCCGAACGCGCCATAGGTGTTCACAAGATCGAGCGGCGTGAAAGAGTAGTTCATCAACTGTTGTCCTGAAGCCATGTTGACCACCGGAGCCAGGCTGAGATAAGCAACCAAGATCGATAACGCGACGGCGATCGCGTTATTAATTCGGGATGGTTGCGATTCTTCGGCGCACCGCTCCGCTCGCCTGACAAGCGCCTTCGGCAGAATGCGTCCCAGCAAGGTGTCATCGAAGCAGGCTAAAAACGGAATAATCGTGACGTAATTCAGGAACGAGAGGTTGCCGCTGATTATGAGAATGATTTGGAAACCGATGAGCAACAGGCCGGCAATGTGTCGCGCGCGTCGCGGGTAAAACGAAAACCACGGCACGATCAGTTCGGTGAAATGGTTCCAAGCCGTGCCGAACTTGTGAAACCAATGCGGCGCGAAATGCAGATAACGACTGATCGGATTCGGGATCGGCTGGGTTTCATAGTGATAATAAAGGCATGTGAGATCACGCCAGCACGGGTCACCACGCAATTTGATGAGACCGGCGCCAACCATAATCCGAAACCCCAGCCAGCGGAAAAGCCAGATCACAAGAATGGGCGGCCGACAATTCGGAAATGGCCGACCATCGATCAGTGGACAAAGGAAGATCGACAAAAATCCGGTCTCGAGCAGTTGGATTTCCCAACCGTAGCCGTACCAGATTTGACCAACGTGCACGATCGACATGTACATCGCCCACAGAACAGCGAGCAGGACGGCGTTCGCATAACCGCTGAGTACTACGAGCGAAAGCGCGAATCCCGTCCATGCGAAGATGGAAAACGCATGATCCGAGATTCCGAACCAGAAAACAGTCGGCAAACGGAGCATACCGGCCGCGCGTGAGCCGAGCTCCGTCTCGATCGCGCTGAGAAAATGCGTCGCTGGTGTTAAACCGTGCTCGCCGATAAGTGGTACGAGCTGTTTCGCCGCAACGAAAAACGCGATCGCGTAAACAAACCCGAGCAGACGCAGAATGACAAAGCGCGTCAGCCAGTACGAATTTCCGCGGGCGAAAATCCTTTCGGCGAAATCGATCCGTTCGTTCATGAACGGGGAGTCAGAAACGTTCGAACGCCGAACGCTGAACGTCCAACGCCCAATTAGTCACACGCGCCAGTGCCAGGGGGGAGATTCAAACTCGGACATGCTGAGCAAAAAATCGCGTCCAAGTCGACAGCTGAACCGATGTACTGTCGCCCGCTTCGTCCGCGCAGGATGTAAACCCAAGCCATACATTGCATGATGCCAGGGGGGAGATTCGAACTCCCGACCAAGGGCTTATGAGTCCCCTGCTCTACCACTGAGCTACCCTGGCGTGCGGCGACGAAAATCAGCCGTCGCTTTGGGCATGTCAACGCCGCGTGCTGGCGGATCAGGTTAGCGCGATTGCGATTTTTGCAGGTAGGGTGCGAACTCTTTCACATCGCCGCGGACTGCGGCCATAAAACAAACGCCGTGGCGCTGTTGGACCGCGCCGGTCCAACCTTCCTGCTCGACAAAGCGCCAGTCCGAAAAATCAGGCGCGACACCACGCTTGGTGTCGCGTTCGGCCGGGAACAGAAAAAACTGCATGTGTTTTTCCACGACCCAGATCTGCGCGACACGACCTGCTTCTTCGTCATCGAACACGCGACAGCCGAGAGTTTGCAAATCAGCAAACTCCGGCGGCACCTCGTAATGCTCGAGGTTATGCTTCATAAAAAACAAGTCGCCCAACGCCCCGGCGTCGGTGCGCACCGGATCGAGCAAAACCGAGCGAGGCGAGTTCGCCACCAGCAACAGCTTCCGCGCGTGCGCCGAGCCGGGAAAATCGTGCAGGTGCTCGGCAAACTGAATGGCAAATACCGCCCCAATCACAAGCAGGGCAATGCCAACTGCGATCACGGCAGGATTTTTTGCCGCGCGTTTCCAAGTCCACCGTGGTTGCTCGGGTG
>DASQXY010000075.1:0-4218 GCA_035639455.1 Chthoniobacterales bacterium
TTCAGGGAACCAGTGCCTACCTGAACACGATCATGGCCTTGTCGGTGCTTGGTCTGGTGTTGCCGAATTTCACAACCTCATTGTCAGGGCCGCGGCTGCCATCGATACAGGAAATATTTCTCGTCATTACTTCGGTTGTTCTTTACGGGATTTTTCTAACGATGCAGACGCGCCGGCACCGCCAACACTTCATGGAGGCGGAGAGCGGCGAACGGCACGGAGATCACGCGCACGATTTGCCGATGCGTTCAACCGGGTTTCACACGACGATGTTGTTCCTCTATCTCATCGCGGTGGTCGTGCTGGCGGAAAAGTTCGCCATTCCGTTGGACAATTTCATTGAGCGTTTTGGAATGCCGCAGGCTTTTGGCGGCGCTATCGTGGCTGGTTTGGTGCTCGCGCCGGAGGCGTTGGCCGGGATCGAAGCGGCAATGCGAAATCAACTGCAGCGATCCGTGAATATTCTACACGGCTCGGTGCTCGCTTCCATCGGCCTAACGATTCCTGCAGTGCTCACCATCGGAATAATGACGCATCGGCCGGTGACGCTCGGAATCGAAGGTGGCAATCTTCCGATTCTGCTGCTCACGCCTGCGGTAAGCGTTGTAACATTCGGCAGTGGCAGAACCAGTATTTTACAAGGCTGCATACACCTGTTGCTCTTCGGCGTCTTTCTGCTGCTGATATTTTGCCCGTAACACGGATCGGCAGCGGTGCTGGTTCGGGCCGTGACGCAACAGTAGGAGCAGGTCGTGGTTTCCTGAGCGCGTGGCAGACGCACGGCGGTGTCGCGTTAACCAATGATGCAAAGCGGCGACCAGCCTTCGCCAAGGCTGCGGCTTGGCAAGAATGATTATTTGTGTTTCGGCGAATGCGTGCGAGGCTGCGCGCTTATTGGATTACTCTCGTTTAACTTCACTGCGCGGTAGATCGTCAGGTGAGCGTCGCTCATTGGTGGTTTGAAACCCGATTCCCGGGAACGGCTCTGTAGCTCGGTAGTTTTTCCAATTTCAAAACAACAATGAAACTGTACGTAGGTAATCTCGCTTTCGAGACCACCGAGAACGATCTTCAGGATCTGTTCGAACAACACGGCCAGGTCGGCGAAGTCCGTCTCATGACGGATCGGATGACCGGCAAATCGCGCGGGTTTGCGTTCGTCACGATGAATGACAACGCGCAGGCCAGCGCTGCGATGAGCGCGCTCAACGGTCACGATCTGAACGGCCGCACGCTCAATGTAAACGAAGCGCGCCCACGCGAAGAGCGTCCCCGTCCTTACGGAGCGCGGCGTTCGTTTGCGGGTAATCGCCGGTAGATCGGTTCGGCTGTAGGGGACGCAGCCTGCGTCTCGAATAAGATGGGATCCTAATAGCATCCCCTACAGCAAAGATCGACCAGTATGAATCCTGAAAAAGCGATCGAGCTAGAAGGCACCATCACGAGTGTATTGCCCGGCACGATGTTTCGCGTCGCGCTGACGAACGATCATCTCGTGCTCGCGCACATTTCGGGTAAGATGCGCAAACGATTCATTCGTCTGACAGTTGGCGATCGCGTAAAAATGGAGATGTCGCCCTACGACACGGCCAAGGCGCGCATCGTTTACCGACTCTGAGATGGCAACACGATTTTACTTCGATCCGCCGCGACCACGGCCGAAAACACCTGCTTCCAAGATCAAAACCTTGCTCGTGCGCTGTCCTTCCACCTCCAAGCTGACCGATACCGGAAAAACAATCGACCAGAAGGACTGGAGCGCAGCCAAAGTTAAGACGCGAAAGTTCACGTGTACCCACTGCGGCGGCGTCCATACCTGGACAAAGGCAGACGTCATTCTCGGAAGACCACTTTCGTAAGTAAGCAGTGACGAGTGACGGGTGAGCAAAGCGTCGGAAAACGCTCAACGTCCAACTCCGAAAGCTTTCGCGAGCGGGCGGTCGAACATCCAACGTCGAAGTCAGCACGCGCTGTAAGCGGGTTGCATTGCGAGACAAGCTGGTTGTCCCTGGTTGCTAGAACATCGGGCCGTCGCAGTTGGCGCTCGGTCGCGGCGGCGCTATAAACAGGAATGCCAGACGAATCATCGGGCATTCCGTTGGCTGATGTTCTTCGCGCGGCAAATGACCTCGTCGCGGCCGGTCTTATTGAAGATTACGCGCTCGGAGGCGCGCTGGCCGCGATCTATTACAGCGAACCGTTCACGACCTACGATGCGGATATCATTTTTATCGCGAGTGACAAGAGCTTGAGTGCAGGAATTCCTGCGATCTACTCGCATCTGCAATCGAAAGGTTGGCACGTCGAACGCGAGCATCTCGTCGTCAAAGATTTCCCGGTGCAATTCCTTGTCGCATCTGGATTGACCGAGGAAGCGGTGCGCGAAGCGAAGCCTTTCGAGTACGAAGGCGTGGCCGCGAAAATTTTTCGAGCTGAATACATAATCGCGATCGCGGCGAGTGTCCGCCGGCATAAGGACTTGGCGCGGATTGAACAACTGATGACGCAAGCGAAGATCGACCACGCGTTGCTGGACGACATTCTGCGGCGCTATAGCTTGAAGCTGCCAAAGAAATGAAGACGCAGATGCGACGCAAGCTCGCGCAGCAATCGTTCGAGGAAAAAATTCGCAAGGTCAGCGACCTGATTCGGCTCTCGCGAAGGGTGAAACGTGAGCGACTGCGGAGCTCGTTGAAAGGTACCACGGCAATCGACCTGTTCATGTCCGAGCGGCACCGCGAACGCGAATTGTAATCAGGGACAGCGAAGCGCCCGTTCGACTTCGCTTAGGGTCGGCCTCGCCCTACAATGGTTGCGCCTCGACGCGTGGCGGAATAAAACCGATGCTGCAAGATGTCGCGCAGTTATCAATTCGTACAGCTTGATGTTTTTACGCGGACGCCGCTCACGGGCAATCCGCTGGCCGTTTTCACCGATGCGCGCGGTATGAGCGACGAGCAAATGCAAATGCTCGCGCGCGAGATGAATCTGTCTGAGACCACTTTCATCCTACCACGCGAGCCACAAGTCGAAGCAGGGGAGGGAAAACGAGTCCGGATATTCACAGTCGAGGAAGAATTGCCGTTTGCGGGACATCCGACGCTCGGCACGGCGCTGTATCTACATAGTACCGCCGATTCCGCGGCAGATGAGATCATTCTCGCTTTGAATTTCGGAAAGATCGATATCCGGTTTCGTCCCCGCGGCAAGGCCAAGAGCGATCGCGTTGACGGAAACGTGTTCGGCGAAATGCTTCAGCGCGACCCGGAGTTTGGCCCTACGTTAACGCGCGAGAAAACGGGCGGCGCCCTTCGCGGCGGCGCGCACGAAATTGCATCGGAATGGCCATGTCAGGTCGTCTCCACAGGGTTGCCGTTCGCAATCGTGCCGATTCGTGACATGAAAACATTGTCGAACCTCCAAGTCGATCTTGGGAAAGTCGGCGCGCTGCTCGAAGGAACCGGCGCGAAGTTTTGCTATTTCATTGCTCGCAAAGATCGACAAGGCGAAGTGCGCGCCCGCATGTTTTTCTACGGCGGCGAAGATCCGGCCACGGGATCAGCGGCTGGTTGTGCCGTGAGTTGGATGGTGCGACATGAGCTGGCAAGATCAGACGAGCAGATTGTTATTCGTCAAGGCATCGAAGCTCGACGACCGAGTGAAATCTTTGTTCGGGCGACACGCGAGGGCGAGAAGGTCAGCAACGTTCGAGTCGGCGGATACGCGGTGGAAGTGCTGCGCGGGACCGTAACTTTGTGAGTTCGGCTTAGAACATGAGAAACTCGATCCTCGTCTGAAAGTCGGGCCGGGCAATGTCGTTTGGATTTGGCCTAACGAGAAGCAGCCAGCATCCAATCATTCGCCCGGACTGATTGACACCCACTCCGCTGGCGATATGATCGGCGGCGTGCCGGAGGAAAAGGCGGGGCGCGGCGCCAGCCGATACGACGCGGTAATTGCGACGTTTGTCGGTGTCTGTGCTCTGTTTGTTTCCGGTTACACCGCCCATGTGCAGCGGCAGCAGGTGCGCGCGGCGGTGTGGCCCATCCTCGAATTCGGCAGCGGCAATGCGCCTGAAATTCACTTTACCCTGGCTAACAAAGGCGTTGGCCCGGCGATTATCCGAAATGTCGTTGTGAAGGTGGATGGCGAACCGGTGAAGAATTGGTATGAGGTGCTCGACAGGCTGATTGGACCGGGAGAGCATCACGGTTCTGA
>DASQXY010000076.1:0-4617 GCA_035639455.1 Chthoniobacterales bacterium
CGGGTATCGAAGAAGAAGACACCAAAGTGACTGTCGACGTGCAGGTGGGCGAGCGGGTTTACATTGCGGAGTACTTTGAGGCGCACACAGCCGACGGCGTGCAGTTGTTCCTGATCCGGTGCGACGATTTCTTCGATCGGCCGGGCATTTACGCCGAGCATGGCCGCGCTTACGCGGACAACTCGGCGCGTTTCATTTTCTTTTGCAAAGCTGCGGTCGAGCTGGCACGCCGATTGACTCCGGTGCCGCAAATTCTGCACGTGCACGATTGGGCGGCGGCGCTGGTGCCGGTGTTTGTGCGCGCGCATCACCTGCCGTTTTTGACGGTGCTCACGATTCATCACCTGGCCGAGCAAGGCAGTTTCTGGGGACTTGATTTTAGCCTAACGAATCTACACGAGCGGTTTTTTACCCTGCACGGCATCGAGTTCTTCGGGAAAGTGAACTTCCTCAAAGGCGGCATTCTCTTTGCCGACAAAATCACGACGGTGAGCGAGCACTACCGGCGTGAAATCCACACGCCCGAGTACGGCTGCGGGCTCGATGCCGTGCTGCGCGAGAACACATTCAAGCTCTCGTCGATCCTGCACGGTGCCGACTACGCGCATTGGCATCCGCAGACGGACAAGTTTTTGCCGGCGAACTACGACGCTGACGCGTTGGGCGGAAAAGAGATTTGCCGCGAGGCGCTCCTCGCACAGTTTGAACTCGCGCCCGCGCCGTTCGGGCCCGTGTTTGGAATGGTCACTCGCGTAGTCGAGGAAAAGGGATTCCAGATTCTTGTCCCGCTCTTTGATCGACTCCTTTCCGATGACGTGCGGCTGATCATTCTTGGTGAAGGCGATCCCGGTTACGAAGCGGCGCTGGCTGTCACCGCCCGGAAATTTGCTGGGAAGTTTGCGTATCAGCGTCACTATGATGAAGAGCTGGCACATCGCATCGAAGCGGGAATGGACATCACATTGATTCCGTCACGGTTCGAACCGGCCGGACTGAGCGCGATGTACAGCTTGAAATATGGGGCGCTGCCGGTCGCGCGCGCCACCGGCGGCGTCCAGGATATTATTGAGGATTACGACGTGACAAGCGACTCCGGTTACGGCTTCCTTTGTTATCAGTATTCCACCGAAGCGTTTTGGGACGCGATCAAACGGGCCCGCGAGCTTTTCCGGGATCGAAATACCTGGACAAAACTGACGCGGCGAGCCATGGCACGCGAGTTTTCCTGGGTCACGGCAGCGCAGCTATACGAGCAACTCTATCGCGAGCTGCTCGGCGCCGAAGAAAAAGCAGCGGCGTAAGTTTCTCGACTCGCGGAGCACTCAAACATCCGCGGGTGATTCGACAGGCGAATAAAGTTGCCGGGTTGCCGTCAAATCGCTGCCTTTTTTGACGCCTGTGCACGATCTCAACCCCATGCAAGCTGGAACTGCATTGCCCGGGCCAATGACAAAGCCTTGCATTGTCGAGCGGCTTCGTGTCTCCTCGGCCTTCTCGTTTCGTGACACTATGACGCGATCAGTCTTGTTGCTCAATCCGCTGCTTCTCGGGTTAGCCGTGACACTTGCGCAAGTTGGCATCGCTGTTTTTCTGCTCGCGCCAGAGGGGCCACTTTGGTACCGCTACTCCAGTCTTGTCCAGCACGACAGCTATTGGTTCGCGAACATCATCGAGCGCGGCTACCAGACGATCGTCCCACCGATCAGCCACAAGACGATGGAGATTTCGAACGTGGCGTTCTTTCCCGCCTATCCCGCGATCGCTGCTGTATTGCGTTACGGCTTGCGGATTGAAACCGACAAGGCGCTGCTCGTCACCGCTCAGGCCGCAACTGTTGGCTTCTGGAGCTACTTCTTTCTGTTTTGCCAAAAGTGGGACCTTTCACCCACGCTGCGGTTTTTCGGCGCATTGTCGATCTTGGCGCATCCGGCAGCATTCTTTCTGGTCGCTGGCTATTCGGAATCGCTGTTTCTAATGGCGGTTGTTGGCTTCATCTATTGGGCCGGCAGGGAAGGTCGCGCGGCGAACATGCTGGCCGTGCTCCACGGCATCCTAATGTGGGCCACGCGCATAGTGGGGATTCCGTGCGCGGCGGCTCCGTTGGTTCAGCGAATTTGCGCCCAGGGTTGGGAGGCATTGCGGCGGCCGCGGGAATGGGTTCGCCTCTATGGACGAGCGATTGCCCTGACAATCGTCGCGACCATCGGAGCCGTTTCCTTTTTCCTCTACTGCCAACTGCGCTGGGGCCACTGGGACATTTACATGCTCACCCAATCGTCGGGTTGGGCGATTTCCCCCGATTATCTTGCGGTCTTTAGACCATCAAGTTACCGCTGGGTCGTTCCGGCGCTGAATGATCCGACAGCGATGAGCCAGATGTCGGTCACGACCGGCGCGTTGTTCTTCATCGTCGTTGCTGCTTGCGAATTGGTGCCCGCCATTCGCCGCAGCACCAATTGGCCAGTGCGGATCAGCCTGTATTTTTGTGCCGCGATCATTTTCTATATCTCGGTTAGCGGCGTCGCCAGTGTGGCGATGGAAAGTATGGTTCGCTATCACTTCGCCGTGCACGCGCTCATCGTCCTGGCGCTGCTCCATTTTCTGCGCCAGTTTACGAGGCCACCCGTTTATGTGCGCGCGCTCGGCATGGCGGCCGTCGCGCTGGCAAGCGTCGCAGGGCTGACGTTGCAGGGGTGGTATATCTGGAATTTCACGCGTGGTAACTGGGTTGCCTAACAAATGAAAACCACTGTCGCCATCATCGGAGCCGGTCCGGCGGGACTCACCGCCGCGTATCTGCTTTCCAAGAACGAGGTCGACGTCGTCGTGCTCGAGGCCGATCCCGTTTACGTCGGCGGCATCTCCCGCACGGTCACTTACAAGAGTTTCCATTTTGATATCGGCGGGCACCGCTTCTTCTCTAAGTCAAAGGCGGTCGAAGATCTTTGGACGGAAGTTTTACCTGACGACATGCTTCAGCGGCCGCGCTCATCGCGGATTTATTACGGCGGCAAATTTTTTACCTACCCACTTAAGCCGTTCGAAGCGCTGATTAAACTCGGCATCTTCGAATCGATTGTTTGCGTGCTGTCCTGGTTCAAGGCACGGCTGTTTCCCGTGCGCGATCCGCGCAATTTCGAAGACTGGGTGAGCAACCAGTTCGGCCGCCGACTGTTTAAGATCTTCTTCAAGAGCTACACCGAAAAGGTCTGGGGCATGAGCTGCAAGGAAATCTCCGCTGATTGGGCGGCGCAGCGTATCAAAGGGCTCTCGCTCGGGAGCGCGATCAAGAACGCGCTGATCCCGCAGCGCTATAACGGCGATCGCTCGCACGTCATCAAGACGCTGATCAATTCATTCCGCTATCCGCGCAAAGGCCCGGGAATGATGTGGGAAGCGTGCGCCGAAAAAGTGAAAGCGATGGGCGGCCAGATTCACATGGGCTGCAAAGTGATCGGCTGCGCTTACGACGATGCAGGATCGACGTGGACGCTGAGCTTCCCAGATCGACAAGGTAATAACCAAACGCTCGACGCCGATCACGTCATCTCCTCGGCGCCAATGCGCGCGCTTGTCCGCGGTGTCACGCCGCGCGTGTCAGAGCGCACACTCCGCGCCGCCGAAAGCCTGAAGTACCGCGATTTCCTCACGGTGATGCTCATTCTGAAAGAGCGAAACAAGTTCGCCGACAACTGGATTTACATCCACGACCCGCGCGTCAAAGTCGGCCGCGTCCAGAACTTCAAGTCGTGGTCGCCCGAGATGGTGCCCGACCCCGACAAAGCCTGTTACGGCCTGGAGTATTTCTGTTTCGAAGGCGACGGGCTATGGGAATCGCGCGACGAAGATTTGATCGAGCTCGGCAAACGCGAGCTGATTAAAATCGGCCTTGCGCAGGAGGGCGACGTCGTGGACGGCACAGTCGTGCGTCAGAAAAAAGCTTACCCGGTTTACGACGACGATTACGCGAGGCACGTGGCCACCATTCGCCAGGAGCTTGAGCAACGTTATCCGAACCTGCACCTGGTCGGCCGCAACGGCATGCACAAGTACAACAACCAAGACCACGCCATGATGACGGCGATGCTTTGTGTCGAAAACATACTCGCAAACACGAAGCTTTACGACCTGTGGCAGGTCAATCAGGACGCCGAATACCACGAAGCGGGCGCCGCGCCCAGCGAAGAATCAAACGGCAGCGCCTTACGCCTGACCCCGACGCGCGTCGTCGGCACCCCCGAGCTCGCTCCAGAAGGATAGGTCCACCGCGCGCCCGCCAATCTGTCATCCTGAGCGGAGCGAAGGACCTCTAATAAGTACACCGCGTCACAGAATAAACTTGAGTGACGCCTCACCGATTCTGAGATCCTTCGCCGTTTATGCGCCTCAGGGTGACAAAGTTCCTGGTGGCTGCGATTCGGCGCGGCGTTGTATCGCATCCGCCGAATTCGTCCACGGCCGGAACAGAACTCTGCTCCCTGCGCCCAGCAGGCTTCCAACCCGCCGAGGTATGCAGACAGCGGACAGAATGTCGGCGGGGCGCTGAGGCCGGAGGCCTATGTTCCGGGAGTGCTGCGAAGGTAAACATCCCGCGCGCCGCTGCGGGCCAACGCACGA
>DASQXY010000077.1:0-5838 GCA_035639455.1 Chthoniobacterales bacterium
TTTCCCGATCGCTTCACGCCATTCTACAAGGAACCGCCGGGAGCCAATATCTCGAGCGTCGGCTCAAAAATTCTCGGCACCTTCATGCGGCCGCTGCGGCGGATCTCGCAAAAATATCTCAATCGCGAGCCGCAATGGGGAACGCACAAGGATGTGCCCACCGGTTGGGGCCACATCGAGAAACCGGGACCGTTGATGAACGTGATTCACAAATTATATGTGAAATACCAGTCAATCGGCTCACACGAAACAAACAAACCGCCCGACTAATCGCTTATGTGGTGGAGCTTTGGACTTATAGTCGGCGGCGTGATTGTGCTCGTCGTCGCCGTTTTGCTCATCGCCATTCTGCTCGTCGCCCGAAACATCCGCCGCCTCGCCGGCGAAGCATTGGGTGTCGCTGGTGAAATTGAAAATGCCACGGTACCTATTTGGCGGATTGGCGGCGCAAATGAGGTCGTCAGAGAAATCGCGGTCGCCGCGCGGTCAATCGAATCGCGAGTCAAGGCAATTGCTGCAGCACTGCAAGGCGCGTGATGGAGCTATCGACACAACAACTCTGGATTATTTCCCTCGTCATCGCCGTCGTTGTCGTTCTTGTTGTTGCTATTGTTCTTGAGTTCATCGTGCGGGCTGCGCGCCAGATCAATGAGCTGGTCCACCAAATCTGGACCGGCGGCAAACGCATCGCGCAGAACACAGTCACGCTGGCGCTACTGCGGGATACCAACGACCTGGCTGGAAAAATCCTCGGAGCGACAAGTGAAATCGCGAAAACGTGTTCGCGAATTCGTCAACGAACTTCTGAACTCTCATGATTGTCTGGCTTACACTCGCAACCTGTCTCGCCGCCGTGCTGTTACTAACGGTTATCGCGATCAACTTGTGGCGGATTATACAGGAGCTGGAATGGATCGGCGGCACACCGATCAGTTGGTTGGCGAAGATCCGTTTCGGGCTGCGCGCCATCGAAACGGAAACAGCGCAGATCGCGCCGCAGGTTACAAATCTAAACAGCGGCCTAGCAGCTGTGGATGGTGGATTGCGTCAGGTCGAACGCGATTTGCGAGCTGCGGTCGGTGCGCTGAGAAAAGGGCGATCATGACCGCGGTCTATTGGATTTGGGGGATCACGCTTGCGATCATCACGTTCGCGGTCGTGCCGCTCGCGTTGTATTTGCTGCACCGCACGTTGAAAGCCGCGCGCGCGATCGAGCGCTACGCACGTGAGTCGCTCGCGGCCGGACTCGGGATTGCGAGCAACACGTCGGCGATTCCGGTGCTCGAAAAGACACTTGCCACCGCCAGCTCATTGAT
Source organism: Chthoniobacterales bacterium (assembly GCA_035639455.1). Lineage (GTDB taxonomy): Bacteria > Verrucomicrobiota > Verrucomicrobiia > Chthoniobacterales > UBA10450 > AV17. The sequence goes on from DASQXY010000077.1 coordinate 1,317, forward strand.
CGAAGCGAGCAAGCTTTTGAAAGCGCGTGCCGAAGAGATTGGCAGCGTCGCGGTCGATCTTGCCGCGTCCAGATAATGCCATGTTTCAGGTACTCACCATTTGGACGCTGGTTTTAACGGCCGTAATCGTTTTCGCTGTGGCCGCTTATCTCATCGCCATCGCATATTACCTCTTCCAAACCGGCGGCAGCAAGAATAGTCATCTGGCAAAGCTCGTCGGCGGGCTCAAAGCAGTGCGCGACAACGCCGCGCCGTTGGATCGACATCTGACCAAACTCGCCGAAGGGCTCACTGCCGTGCGCACTCAATTGCAGTCAATGGACACGAGTCTCGGCGATGCCGCCGAAATTTTGGGTCAGTAACGCCATGTGTTTCAAAAATCTGCCAATCGAGTTTGACGAGTCGGGCAAGATGACGCTGCGCGGCGACGGCGCTGCTTTCGATTTGGGCCGTCAGCCGCAGACGATCGGCCCGAAGCCACTGAGCGACGAGCAAATTAAATCTCTGCTGGCAAAGAATGGCTACATCCGCGATGTCGATTTTGACCCGGTCACACGCGTGGCAGGCGCGCTCGCCTTTCACGCGGTCGCGGATCTGAGAGATCGCAAGGTCCTGACAACGAACTCCATGGCCACGTTGTTCCGCGGTTACGAGGTAATTATGGTCGGGCGCGATCCGCGCGATGCCATCTTCATCACCAGCCGCGCCTGCGGTGTCTGCGGCGGAGTGCACTCGGTTACATCCTGTCTGGCACTGGAAATGGCGCTGGGGCTCGTGCCGCCGCCGCTCGGAGTCATCGCGCGCAATTTGTTGCTGGCGATGGAATTCGAATACGACCATCCGCTGCACCTCTTTCTGCTCGCGGGCCCTGATTACTCGCGCGCCATTGTCGAGCAAACCAGCCCCGAACTTTGGGAACAGGCAAAGGGCTATCGCGCGCCCGGTCGGCAGTGGCACGGCTACGAAACGGTCGCCGCGATTATGGAAGATTTGAATCCGCTCAGCGGGAAACTCTACGTCGAGGCGCTGCAGATGACGCGCGTGGCGCGGGAAGCCTACGTCGTGCTCGGCGGCAAATACCCGCATCCACAAACAATCGTGCCCGGTGGCGTGAGCACGACCATTACTCTGCAGACGTTCAACGAATTCTATCTGCGCCTGCAAAAGTTCTTCGATTACTCGAAGAAGTGCATCGCCATCTGGGACGATCTCACCGACTTCTTCTACGCCGCGAATCCCCGTTACAAGGAAGTTGGCACGCGCCCAAAGAACCTGATCGATTCCGGAATCTGGGACGATCCGGAAAGCTACGATTCCACTTACATAAATTGCGATCGCTGGGGCGAACGGCGCTGGTCGACGCCCGGCGTCATTGTCGATGGTGAGCTGGTTACGACGCGATTGACTGCGATCAACGCAGGCCTTGAGGAATTCGTGGATCGCTCCTATTACGAAAGCTGGAACGGCCAGCGCTTCCCGACTGATCCGTTAGGCAACCCACTCAGCCCGTTTCATCCCTGGAATAAAGAGACGAAGCCGAAGCCGACCGGGCAGAATTGGAAGGAAAAATATTCATGGGCCTGCACGCCGCGCTGGGATCGCCAGACGACTGAGGCCGGGGCCTATGCGCGGCTCTGGATCACCGCGGCAGCAAAAAAGATCCGGCCGAATCCATTCATCGAGCCCACCGGCAGCAGCTTGAAAATGACGTTGCCGAAAGCGGTGCTGCCGGAATACGAGGTCGAGTGGAAGATTCCGGAGGTCTGGAATGCCTTCGAGCGCAATCGGGCCCGCGCCTACTGCATCGCGTTCAACGCGCTCGTATCAATGAACGATTGGCTGAAAGGTCTCGATCTGCTCAAGCAAGGCAAGACCGAAGTGTCTACGCCGTTCGAGATTCCGAAAAAAGGTGTGCAGATCGGCGCCGGATTTTGGGGCGCCGGTCGCGGATGGCTGACCCATCATCTCGTTCTTGAGAAAGGTCACGTCGCGAATTACCAAATCGTCACCCCGTCCACAATCAACGCCTCCCCACGCGATCCGTGGGATCATCCGGGCGCGTATGAGGAGGCAGTTTTGAACACACCGCTGCTCGAGACATTTGATGATCCCGCGCAGTTCAAAGGAGTCGATATCCTGCGCACCATCCGCAGCTTTGATCCATGCATGCCGTGCACCACACACATTTACGCGGGCAATCGCGTCATTTCGCGCGAAGTAAACACCTGCGCGTGCGGCGCGGATGATGAGCACCAGTCGCACGCGGCTGCGAGTGCGCGCTAATGCGCACGCTAATCGCCGGTGTCGGTTATAGCAATCTGAGCGATAGCTCGATCGGACCCGTTGCCGCCGCCGAACTGAAGAGACAATCGTGGCCGGTGCACATCAAGGTCGACGATCTCAGCTACGGTCCAATTTCCGTGGTGCATAATTTTGCGGAAACGGATCCACCGTATCAAAGATTGGTCCTGATCACGGCTGCAGATTTCGGCGCGCGGCCGCCAGCAATGCGAGTGGATCGTTGGCCTGCGATTTTGCCGAATGCTGACGAAGTGCAAGCTCGTATCATCGAAGCCGCCAGCGGCGTAATTGATTGGAAAAATCTTCTCATCATCCTGCAGCAGTTCGAGGTGTTGCCGCCGGAAGTTTTCGTCATCGCGGTGCAGCCGGTGAAGACGGATTTCGGGATGGAACTCAGTCCGGCGATGCGCCAGTTGGTTCCCGAAATTCTGCGAGCGGCGCGCGAGTTGGCGATGAATGGAAGACCAAAGGCGGTGCGGTCGACCGCTGCCGAAAGAGGGTGAAATAGATGCCGACCTTTGAAGATGTTGAGCAGGACGCTGCGCGCATCGCGCAGCTCGTGAAAGGGGTCGAGGAGAGCAAAGATTACCAGATGCAGGAAAAAATCTTCGAATTGCTCCAGCGGATTGACCGACTGCATCGAACTTGTGTCTGGCGAATTTATGAGCTGACGACGGAGCTGGGCGGCAAAGGCTTGGTCGAACGCCTCGCCCGCGATCCGATCATCAAAACGTTGTTTGTACTTTACGACCTGCTCCCGCCAGACGAAGCCCAGCCAATTAGCCAGTGATACGCATTCTCATTGCCGGCGTTGGAAACGTTTTACGAGGGGATGACGGCTTCGGGATCGAAGCGCTTCGCCTGCTTCAGCGCAAGATCGCCATCGACAGCGTCGAGTTTTGCGAAAGCGGCATCGCCGGTATCTCGCTCGTCCAGCGTCTCATGGACGGCTTCGACGCGCTCATCATCGTTGATGCCGTTGATCGCGGCGGCGCACCCGGCGAGGTTTACGTCCTTGAACCGGAGTTCGAGTCCTTGACCAACGCGAGCGGCGAGACTGTCGATCTTCATCAGATGGACCCCGAGGGCGTGCTTCGTCTCGCTGCCGCGCTGCGTGTTTTGCCCAAACATGTCTGGATTGTCGGCTGCCAGGCCATCGGCTGCGATGATCTCGGCGCGCCGTTGAGCCCGCCGGTGGCGCAAGCTATTCCCATCGCAGTTGAACGCGTGCGACGACTCGTCGAGAGATTGACCGGTCCAACTTATCATGCCGCCGGCTGACAAGACTGATTCATCAGACAAGCAACTCGCCGCACGCGACGAAATTCTGCAAGTCATGTACTGGCTGCACGGCGAAGGCCTCGGCACAGCAATTACCGCCGCGGATCTCACTCGATGGGTGAGTGTCGACACGATGCAAATTCATTCGCTGCTCGTCGAGCTTGCCGAATCGAAGCTCGTTGAGACGATACAATCCCCCCAATCGGGCAGCGCGCGTTTTCAATTGACCGATGCCGGTTTGAAAGAAGGCGGTCGCCGGTTTGCCGATGAGTTTGCCGAGTTAACAAAACCCGGACACTACGAATGCGGCGATCCAAATTGCGAATGCCGCCGCACCGGTAACCCCGCCGATTGCATTCATCAGCGTTAAGCCGCGTATGGAGTCGGCAACTTCAAAACGCTGGTTCGGGTGTAACTACGGTGATTTCGGCGCTCTCGGCAATATGTTGATAGGCGACAGCCCAAGCTTTCAGGATGAGACTGGCACCGATCAGATACAGGAAATAGGTGGGAATAAAACGGAGATCTACGTCACCCACCATCCAGTTGCCAAAGATCGACAGCAGGCTGCTGCCATACTGGCCGATTAAACCGCCAGCAATCACCCACGGCAACGGCCGAACACCGCCGAGCATGAGCAGACCAATCGTCGCCAGTCCGATTCCAACGAGGTAAGTGTACCCATGAAACGGGTTCGGGCTCGCACCGGCGGTTACGCCTAGCCCGGCAATTGCGCCAGTGATCATGCAACAGCTGCAGCCGGTGGCCACCGCCGTCCCCGCCAAGGCAAGGGCCTTGGGCAGCGGTCGCGGTACGGCCGTTGGAAACGCGATCCAGTACGCGTAGCCGAGAATCGCCGCGAAAATAAGGTAAAGAATCGCGCCACCGATGTATGGCTCATGCCAGGGTTGAAATTCGCTGCTCATGATCGATGGCGGGG
>DASQXY010000078.1:0-9446 GCA_035639455.1 Chthoniobacterales bacterium
TCACACCGCCACCGATGTCGCGTTTGTCCACTTCGACTTCGACTGGAAGCTCGCCATAGCGTTTGCCGCGTAGTTGCAGTGCGAGACTGTCGCAAGCCTCGAGCACCTTTGCTCGCGTTTCCTCCTTCGGCGTGATCGGCAAAATCACGACGTGCGTCGGCGCGATTCGCGGCGGCAGTATGATCCCGTCATCATCGCCATGCATCATCACAACCGTTCCGACCATGCGCGTGGTCATTCCCCAGCTCGTCGTCCAGCCGAATTCCTGTTTGCCTTCGCGGTTTTGGAACTGAATGCCGCTCGCCCTGGCGAAGTTTTGCCCGAGAAAATGCGACGTGCCGGCCTGGATCGCTTTCCGGTCCTGCACCATCGCTTCAATCGTCACCGTCTGGACCGCACCGGGAAACTTTTCGCTCTCCGATTTTTCGCCAGAGAAAACCGGGATGGCGCAGTGATCACGCGCGAATGTTTCGTAAACCCCAAGCATGCGTTGCGTCTCGTCGCGCGCTTCCGCTTCACTCTCGTGGACCGTGTGGCCTTCCTGCCAGAGAAACTCGGTCGTGCGCAGAAACAATCGCGGCCGCATCTCCCAGCGCACGACGTTCGCCCACTGGTTGATCAAGATCGGCAAATCGCGGTAGGACTGCACCCATTTCGCGTAGGTCGCGCCAATGATTGTTTCCGATGTCGGCCTAACGACCAGCGGCTCGGTCAACACACTAGCCGGTTGCATTCTGCCGTCCGGGCCGACTTCGAGCCGTGAATGCGTCACGACCGCGCATTCCTTGGCAAAGCCTTCGACGTGCTCGGCTTCCTTCGCAAAGTAACTCAGCGGAATAAAGAGCGGGAAGTAGGCGTTGCGATGTCCGGTCGCACGAAACATCGCGTCGAGCTGGCGCTGCATGTTTTCCCAAATCCCGTAGCCCCATGGCCGGATCACCATGCAGCCGCGCACGTCAGAAGGTTCGGCCAGCTCAGCCGCGCGGACTACCTGTTGGTACCACTCGGGAAAATCTTCCGCGCGCCGCGGTGAGATCGCACTCTTCTCGGTGGGCGTGATGTTGGACATCGCGCAGGAATTAAGCGTGCGCTGCCGAAATGACCAGCCGCCATTTCACCGCTCGCTGATGCCGATTCGTGCCAGACTAGAACTTCGCAATGAACGCGCCACCTTCGTGACGATCGACGTAAGCGCCGGCAAAATCCATCGTGCAGACGCTGCCAAACTTCGCATGTGGACCATAGGCCGCACCGGCGTAATTGAAGATAGTATTGAAGATGTTCTTGCGATGTTTTCGCGCCGGCAATCCATCGTCAATGATTAGCGCGAGCACAATGTCACGCGCACTGAACTTGCCGTACGCAACGTTCTCACCCCACTGCACACCCCATGTCCCATAGCGGCTGATCCGCGCACCCGGATCGCTGCCGTCGCGACCCGTATGGCTAAACCTGCCGTTTGCCTGGTCCGCACAATGGTCGGCCGCGCCGCGCGACATACCGGTTGAATAGGTAAGCGGTTGCAATGGCGAAGTCGATCGGAGAAAGCGAATCGCGTCATCAACAGAACGCGTACCTTCTTTCAGGAAGACGCGCGTTCCGCCGGGTAAAAATAGGCACCGACCATTGTAGTCACGACGCAACTGTTCGACGAAGCTCGCATACAGTCGCGGGTTTTGACGCGCGAGGTTGAGTTCACGAATAATGGCGATACCGGAAACCGCATGGTCGGGAGTGGCGAAGGCGAGCAGCGGAAGAGGGAGAAAACAGAGCGTGGCAACGACGCGGCGCACTATAATTTCCATAAGCACGGCCGATGCCATATCCGTTGCCGGTAAACGTGGCTGCGGTTCGCGAGCGCGTGAGTTGACAGCTCATCTGCTCACCCATAGCTTCGGTGCCCTTTTCAGCCCTGATGAAAACCTTTTCCGCGAAAGCCAGCGAAGTCCCGCGCAAGTGGTGGGTCATTGACGCGAAGGACCAGGTGCTCGGTCGCGTCGCTGTCAAGGCGGCGAACCTGTTGCGCGGTAAAGAAAAACAGATTTTTACGCCGCACGTGGATACCGGCGATTTCGTCATCGTTATTAACGCAGCCAAGGTGCGGTTAACCGGGAAAAAAGAAGACCAAAAAAGTTACATGAGCTTCTCCGGTTATGTCGGCGGTCATAAATCCGAAACCGTCCGCGCCCGTCGCGCGCGACACCCGGAGCTGCTGATCGAGCGTGCCGTGCGCGGGATGATTCCACACAATCGCCTTGGGCGCGCCGTCTACCGTAAGTTAAAGGTCTACCGCGGCGACTCACATCCGCACGCCGCGCAGCAGCCGCAGCCGGCAAAGGTCGCCTAACGAGTTCGTATGCCTCACACACAGGAATTCATTGCTACTGGACGACGGAAAAACGCTGTCGCGCGAATCCGGATGACGCCGGGAAGCGGCAAGATCGACATCAATGGCCGCAACTTCGAAGATTATTTCCCCACCCCGCCACTACAGAACACGGTGCTACAACCGTTGCAAACGGCAAAGCTGGTAAACGCTTACGATCTGTCGATCAATACCAGCGGCGGCGGCGTGGCCGGGCAAGCGGGCGCGACGCGTCTCGCGATCGCGCGCGCGCTTCTGCAGGCTGACGCGGATCTGCGCGGAACACTCAAAACCGACGGCCTGCTTCGCCGCGATCCGCGGATGAAAGAGCGGAAGAAGTCTGGTCAACCTGGCGCGCGCAAACGCTTCCAGTTTTCGAAACGGTAGTGCTGGAGAGACACGCGGCGCCCTCCATCTAAGGTTTTTTCGGCTGTGGCGCAGCGCTGGGCACGGGGGGCGCAGCCGGGCGGGCAAGCAGCGGCGGCGGTTGAGCCGTGTTGGTCGGCGAGCTGGCGGCGGACGCGGGCGGCGGTGGCTTCAGTAAACGCAATTGGCGCATGGCTTCATTCGCCCACAGGCTCTCGCGATAATTGGTCAGGATTTTCTCGCAGACCATGCGTGCTTCCTCGGGTTTATTTTTTATTTTCAACAGATGGATCTGCGAGAGCAGCGCCAGTGGCGCGTTGAAATTGCTCGCATCACTCGCCGCGGCCTTTTCATACGTTTTCAGCGCTTCGTCCATTTTCCCCATGGACTCGTAATTTGCCGCGATCGCTATCCAAGCGCTCGTGACTAACTCGTGCTTTGGGAATTTTGAAATGAAAGCTTGGAGGGTGGCGTTCGACTCGGTGAATTTCTTTTCGTTCCGCTGCGTGTCAGCTAAAAGCAGATAGGCGTTCGCACCCGCGGGCGTATTCGGGTATCCGGAGATGACCTGTTCGAAATCGCGCGATGTTTTTGCCCGGCCAAGTAGAGCGGCAGCAGCGGCTTGGCGGCGCTCCGAGTAAAATTTGTATCCGCCATAACCGACAATGGCCAGGACAGCAAGGACGAGCACAGCCACGATCTCGGTCTTGTGTGTCTCCCAGAAGAAGCGCGTCTCGAGCGCGGCATCACGGGGCGTTGGCGGAGCTGTCGGCATGCAAATATGGCGCAACTGTGGAACTTGCGAACTACAGAAGATGCGCAAGTTGGAAACTTGCGCCACACTAAGCTGTAATGAATCCCGACGAACCGACGCCAGCAATGCAGAACCCGGAGAAAGATCCGAAAGAATGGACGACCGGCGACGAGCCGATGACCGGCCCACAGCGTTCTTACCTGCAAACGCTTTGCCGCGAAGCTGGTGAAGAGTTCAACGACAGGTTAACCAAAGCCGAAGCATCGAAGAAGATCGAGGAATTGCAGGCCAAGACCGGACGCGGGAAGAAGTAGATTACGAGATTCTGGCCGCGGCGAAGGCGGCAGCTACAACGCACGCGGGAAGAACTGATGCTGGATCGGCCGCGCAGCGAGCGATGTTAAATGACGCCGCGTCACCCCCAAAATAACGTGGCGCGCGGAGAGCGCGATCGACCTATGCGCCGCGTTTGGATTTCGCTTCACTCCGCCCGCGCAAATGCCGCGCCCTAATTGCCGCGCTTCCGCCGCCGCGAGCCAGGTTCGTACCACTCGGCTTTTTACCTGAGCTACGTCGCTGGCCCGGGCGGTTTCCCGGTCGTGCGCCAGTTTTGGTGCGCGCGCCTCGACCAGCCCCGCGCGGCAACACCAGCTCTGATTTTTGTTTGTGTGACATGGTGGGTTTTCCTCAAGGCGAACGCGCCAGACGCGCTATCTGGATTTGTTCGGCAGCGGCGGCGCAATCGGCTCGCCAGGCTTGAACCCGGACGCTAGCCTTTTCGCATGAACGGAAATGTCTTAGAGCTGTTGCTAGGGTTGAGCGCCGAACCGAGAAATCTGACCTTTCTCCAGATTTCACTTCGCGGCATCATCGTCATGATCATAGCTCTCATCATGATCCGCCTTGGGAGCAAGCGTTCGCTCGCGGAAAAGACCGTTTTTGACGCCGCATTGATCGTGGTTCTCGCCTCGGTGCTCGCGCGCGCGATCAATGGCAACGCTGCATTTTTCCCGACGCTCGGTGCCGGGTTCGTCATCGTGTTTCTTCATCGCCTCTTTGCCTGGATTGCCGTCCGCTCCCATGCGTTCGGAATTCTGATTAAGGGGCGGCCACATGTGATCGTAGAAAATGGCACGGTCCATTGGGACGTGCTCAAGCGGCACCACATTTCCAAGCATGATCTTGAGGAGGATTTGCGTTTGGACGCCAAAACCGAGGACATGTCGAAGATTCGAATCGCGCGCGTCGAACGGAGCGGCGACATCAGCTTTATCAAAAAAGAGCACTAATCGATGCAACCAGCCAGCCAGCGGCGATGCGATCAAAAATTGAACCTATGAAAGCCAGGAAAAGGCGCTGGATTCGACCGGCTTGGAAGCAAGTGCCGATCTTCTTTGAGTGCACTTGCTATGCCGGTGCGATTGGACGACGCAACCCTAATTGACCCAGATCCGCATCCTTGGTGCTGCGGCTGGTGGCGGGTTACCGCAATGGAATTGCGCCTGCACCAATTGCATGGCCGCGCGCGCCGGCAAAATCCCGCCACAGACGCAATCAAGTATCGCGTTTACCTGCGACAGCGCGCGTTGGTTGCTGATCAACGCTTCGCCGGACATTGGGCGACAGATTGAAAACACGCCTGAGTTACAACCGAAACGCGATTCGCCACGGAACAGCCCAATCGCCGCAGTGTTTCTGACCAACGCCGATCTTGATCATGCGCTGGGCCTATTGCTGCTACGCGAGCGCGACGAGCCGCTCGCTGTGTATGCCAGCGATACCACGCGCGAAGCCCTGCGGTGGCTCGACGCGCCGGTGGAACGTTCGCCCGCAATCCGCTGGCGCAGTCTCGCCGAAGGCCTTGAAGAACTTGACTGCTCAAACCAGTCAAGTTTGCGGCCTGTTCAGCTGGGTAAGAGCATTGCGTTCGAGATCGAAGAGGAAAGCACTGGCAAGACGATGTTGATCGCGCCAGTCGTGGGCGAGTTGAATGCCGATTTACACGCTGCGATCAACCGCGCTGAGGTCATCCTGTTCGACGGCACGTTCTGGAGCGATGATGAATTGCGCCGAGTTCGTCCGGGTGCACGCCGCGCGCGCGAGATGAATCACCTGCCCATCAGTGACGGCAGCTTGGAGCTATTGCGCGCCGCGCCGGCGCGACGAAAGATCTACATTCACATCAACAACACGAACCCGATCTGGATGCGAGTCTCTCCGGAACGGCAAAAACTCGAGCGTGCCGGAATCGAGGTCGGCTATGATGGTCTGGAGTTGACGTTATGATGTCACATCTGCCCAAGTGGAAGTCCGACTCCGCTGACTCGGCGGTCGGGCTGCCAGTGCGACGAGCGTCTGCAAAACGACGAGCGAGCCGCTCGTCGGCCGCGTCCGGCCAGCGGCCGGACTTCCGATTGTGGAACGCGGAGGAATTCATTGCGCAGCTGCACGAAATCGGCGCGCGCGCGTATCACGACAAACACCCATTCCACGTCGGTATGAATGAAGGGCGTCTTTCACCGGAGCAGCTGCGCGGCTGGATCGCGAACCGCTTCTATTACCAACGTAACATTCCGCGGAAAGACGCAGCCATCATTGCCAATTGCCCGCTGCGCGAAGTCCGACGCGTTTGGATCCACCGCATTACCGATCACGACGGCGACGCAACCAAGGACGGCGGAATTGAAGCTTGGCTACGCCTCGGTGAAGCGGCGGGTCTCACTCGCGACGAGCTGTTGCAAGACCGACATGTTGTTCCAGGTACGCGATTCGCCGTCAATGCCTACGTGAATTTTGCTCGCACGCAGCCTTGGCCAGTCGCAATCGCGTCTTCGCTGACGGAGCTGTTTGCGCCGGATCTGATGGCCGCGCGACTCGCCGCATTCGAGAAATTCTACCCGTGGATCGATGCTGCAGGTCTCGATTACTTCCGCCGCCGACTCACGCAGGCGCGGCGCGATTCCGATGAAGCACTGGCAATGACAGTCGACCATTGCAATACGCCCGAGCTGCAGCGTGAGGCGGTGCGTGCGCTCGAGTTCAAGTGCGATGTGCTTTGGTCATTGCTCGATTCAATTCATCACGCCTACGGAGCACCCTCACTTCAATCCTCTCCCTGGCGGCGAGACGAGGACGCATCAGCGCCGGGTGAGGGTCAGTTGCCAAAGCCGCGATACGCGCGGGAGATTAATGATCGCTGATGCGACGCGACCGCGGCTCGCGCGCGGCGTACGATTGCACATTGATTGCACCACCGGCAAAGCCGCGCTGCTGTTTCCCGAGGGTATTCTCGAACTGAACGAGACTGCGCAGGAAATTCTTACTCGCTGCGATGGCCGCTCGTTAGGCGAAATCGTGACCGCGCTGAGGGACGAGTACGATATCGATCTTGCAACCATCGCGGCGGACGTGCGCGAGACGCTCGCAAATTTGCAGCAGTGGAAGCTGGTGGAGCTCGCATGAACACGCCGCAGCCGTACGCGCTGCTCGCCGAGCTAACTTACAAATGTCCGTTGCATTGTCCCTATTGCTCGAACCCCACTCGTGTTCGACACGGTGTCGATCTTACGACTGCTGAATGGAAGCGCGTCATTCGTGAAGCGGCCGAGCTCGGCGTGTTGCAAATCGGGTTTTCCGGCGGCGAGCCGCTGCTCCGGGACGATCTCGCAGAAATAATTGGCGCGGCTCGCGAAGCGAATCTCTACACCAACCTGATCACGAGCGGCGTTGGCCTCACAACCGAGCGCACGCGCGAGGTGCGCGACGCCGGCCTCGACTCGGTGCAGCTCAGCTTGCAAGCTGCTGATAGAGATCTTGCCGACGAGATTGCCGGCACGAAGGCGCATCAACTGAAACTCGCAGCCGCAAAGCACATTCGCCACGCCGGTATTCCGCTCAGCCTCAATTTCGTAATTCATCGCGCCAATATCGATCGGCTCGCGCAGATGCTGGCGTTGGCGGAATCACTCGGCGCTACGCGGGTCGAGCTGGCGAATGCGCAATATTACGGCTGGGCATTCTTGAATCGCGCGCAGTTGCTGCCGACCCGAACCCAAGTCGAGCGTGCGCGCGAAGCAGCAGAAGCAGCCAGGGCGCGTCTCGATACCAAGATCGACATCTATTATGTACTGCCGGATTATTACGAGACCCGGCCAAAACCTTGTCTCAGCGGGTGGGGCCAGCGCTATCTCACGGTTAACCCTGTCGGTGATGTCCTACCCTGTCCAACGGCTTCATGGGCGATTCCGGACATGCAGTTCGACAACGCGCGTATCCGCTCACTCGACTGGATCTGGCGCGAATCGAAAAGCTTTAACCGCTTTCGCGGAACCGAATGGATGCCAGAGCCGTGCCGTACTTGTCCTCAGCGCGAGATCGATTTCGGAGGCTGTCGATGTCAGGCTGCCCTGGTCACCGGCAGTGCCGTGAATACTGATCCCGTCTGCGAGTTGTCAGCGCATCGCCGGCAAATCGACAATGTCATCGCGACCGTAAACGGCGACGGGTTGAAATGGATCCCGCGAATGAATCCCGTTCCGGTTAATTCATAGTTCATCACGGCGGCAGCGCAGCCGCGGCCGTTTGGGATTCGAGATGTCGATCTTGTTCCACGGCACGCCCCGCGCGCTCTGCTCGCGTTGCGCGACGAGCGATTGGAAAAACAGCGGGCCGATTCCGCGCAATGACAAGCGCTTGAGCAACCCTCGTTCGCCGAGCACGAATGATTTGACATAACAGCCGTCGCGCGTCTGCTCGGCTTCGATTTCTTCGATGCGACCGACTTTGCAGTTGTCGACATCGTGAACGACGCGACCGAGCAGATGCTCGACATGAATCCGGCGCGATTTCATCTTGCGCCGCTAGCCGGGATATGGCGAATCAGACGGTCGCGCAGCCAGCGTTCGCGCGCGAGCAGCCGTGAGTTTTCGCCGCAGATATCGATCTTCAATTCTCTCCCGATCGCGTCGATCCGTGACCAGGGCAGCCGGACCGGTCGCGGCCAGCGCAGACGGAGTTTGCGCGTCAACCCGTGAAGGGCGCGCGCGAACGGGCCACTGAGTCGCCGCGCAAGCGTCGGGATGCCGCTCTCAATTTGGGCGACGCGCGGCCGCGAATGATCGCCCGCGAGGACAAGCACGATGCCGTCCACGCGACCGAGCGGCACGTTGTCGCGATCGACCAGCAGTTTGTCCAACACGTCGCGCACGAGCCCAATCGTTCTCATTCGCTACCAAAAATCTGCAACGGAATGGCCACGACAGCGATTACTGCCGCGAGCACAATGACAAAGCAGACGATAAAATTGCTGAAACGACTGTTGGTGTGGTTGCGTAGATATCTCTTGTCATTCATCACGATGAGGAACGGCAATGTGACGATGGGCAGAATCAGCGTGGTGATGGCCATGGAAAAAATCGTGATCTTTAGTGGGTCAGCGCCGAGCGCGCTGGGCAGACACGCCGCGAACACGAAAATCGTGTAAACGAGCGCAAAGCGAGTGGCTTCTGCCGGGTGAAGATCTTCGCCCCACTTCCAACCGAAGCCCTGCGCATAGACGTAAGCCATGTCGAGGCTCAGCTCGAGCGCGGCGCCGAAACAAGCAATGACCAGCGCGAGTCCAAACACGCGATAGCCCCAGATTCCGAGCGGCTGCGTGACAATGAGCGGAATCTGTTCGTAGCTCTCAATACGGATGCCGCGGGGATGCAGGACCATCGCCGCCGCGATGAGCACGGCCACCGAGATCATTCCGCCAAACGACATGCCTAACGAGGCGGTGATACGGTTCGGCACTAGATCTTTTTCGCTCCACTTGTCCTCAACTGCGCCGGAGGAATAAAAATTCACCAAATACGGGCTGATGGTCGCACCGATAATGCTCACGGCGAAAAACCAGTACTGCGGTTTGTCATGCGCGGGAAGCGAAGGCACGAGACCGCCGGCCACCGTGTCGAACGGCGG
>DASQXY010000079.1:0-3616 GCA_035639455.1 Chthoniobacterales bacterium
AATGTGGCCTTTGGCGAGGCCGCCGATTGCCGGATTGCATGACATTTGGCCCACGGTGTCAAGGTTCTGCGTCAGCATCAGCGTTCGGCAGCCTAAACGTGCCGCCGCAAGTCCCGCCTCAATTCCTGCGTGGCCGCTCCCGACTACGACCACATCATACTCGTTTGCTAATTCAAACATGTAAGCCTCTCCAACGCTTGTTGTGCCGCGGCACCCATCATAAAGCAGTCATTCTGGCGGGATAAGCTCTGAGCGGCAATTCACCGGCTGCGCGAACGACACAATTTTGCGTAATATTCATTATCCAAGTGTGTTATGCGTTATAAAGCGCCTTGAGTCGGGCTGTGTGGCAATTTCGCGGGCTTGTCCAGGTAGCCTTACCGCACGTACTGCCATGCGCGCCAGCAGAACGACCAACAGAACCGCGATCCCGAATGCGGTAACCAACAACCAATACTCAGCGGCGTTTGCGCGGTGAGCACCGCGAGCCACATCAAAACCCACCTTGCCGACGGTTCCGAGATAAACATACACAAATAGGCCAGGTATCCGGCCTACGGTTGTCCAAACCATACACGTCGCGAAGCGGATTCTTGTCAGGCCATAAAAATAATTCAACAGACTTGTCGGGAACAAAGGGTGTAGTTGGCTCAAAGCGATAATCTTCCAGCCTTCACGTTCTACAGCTGGGCCGAGCAGCTGCAATATACGGCTTCGCGCAAATCGCTGGTTAAACCAGCGGCGCCATACCAACCGGCTCAGCGCGAACGAGATCGCCGCTGCGATCTGGTTTCCGATTAACGCCAAGAGAAAGCCGCGCCACAATCCAAAAAAGAACCCACCGCCCACGCTCAACAATCCTCCGGGCAGCAGCAAAAGATTGCAAAGCGCAAATAGAAGGGGATAGCAGATGACGCTCCACGTTCCCCAACGCATGACCGCCTGCTCCGATGCTTCAACAAAATCGACGATCGGTCCAAAACGCGAGAACAGAACCAAGACCGTGACCACAAACGCGAGGCCAACCAGCAAGTAGACAGCACGCCGTGTATTTAGCATCGGGAAATTTGGCGGTTCGAACCAGCTAGCGCAAATCGCGCGACCTGCGTTTCGCGCGGAGAGGCGGAAGCCGATCGATTACTTCACCGATTGCTGCTGAATGTTATCGAGCGAGGCCGATCTCTCTTCTCTCCGGCGCCGTGGAATGCCCAAGCTGTCAAAGATCACCCGCGTCGCGTCCGATCGATTCAGAGTGTAAAAGTGGATGCCGGCGACGTTGTTATCCAAGAGATCGTGACATTGTTCCAAAGCGAAGTGAACGCCGACACGGCGGATCATCTCAGGATCGTTTTCGCAGCGCTGCACGGCGCGCAGAACCCTTGCCGGAAACCGGGCGCCGCCGGCCAGCTCTGCCATGCGTTTCATTCCGCTCATTGACGTGATCGGCATAATGCCGGCAATGATCGGGACGTGGATGCCGGCGAGCGCACAACGCTCGCGGAAATCATAGAAGTCCCGATTGTCGAAAAACAGTTGTGTCACAACGTAGTCGGCTCCGGCATCGATTTTTGCCTTGAAGTGATCCATTTCGACCAAGCGGTTCGGCGTTGCCGGATGGCCCTCCGGAAAACCGGCCACTCCGATCCCGAAGCCGCGGGGATCGGGATGCGCACCAGACTGGTTGAATCGACGAATAAACTTCACCAGATCAATGGCGTGCTGGAAGGAACCGCGCGCTTTGTCGTAGGCAATGCCCCGCGGCGGATCGCCGCCAAGCGCGAGAATATTACCAATTGCCGACTTGGCGTAACGGAGCAAGATCGCCCCAACCTCCTGTTCATTGTGGCAGACGCAAGTCAAGTGCGGGATGGGCTCGAGATTCGTTGTATGTTGGATCCGCTCAACCAGCTCGTGCGTTAAGTCTCGCGTTGAACCGCCAGCCCCGTACGTGACGCTGACGAAGTGCGGCATATAGGCTTCAAGATCGCGGATTGTCTGATAGAGCATCTCGGCCGCGTCGGGCGTTTTCGGTGGAAAAAACTCGAACGAAAAGGTCGGAGAATCCCTCCGCATAATTTCCGTGATATGCATGCTCAAGGGCTACCTTCGTTCGTGCAGCGACTTTTGGTCAACTGACTGAGCAAGTTTCCAACCATCATATCAGCATCGCTCCGTCCGTTGACGCACACGCGTAGTGCATGCAACGATCTAGACATGTCGGTGCTCGATCGAACGACGGCGCGCGTATTCCGCAAAACGGCCGAGACGTTTGCGCCGGGCACGAAGACGTTGCCGCAACGGTATTTTGTATCACCGGGGGTGTTTGCGCTCGAGCAAGAGAAGATCTTTTCGAGCCACTGGTTGTTAGCCGGCCACCAGAGCCAGCTTCCAGAACCGGGTGACTACTTTCTCCTGAGCGTCGGCAGCGAATCTTTGATTATCACTCACGACCAAAGATCGACAATTCGCGGTTTTTACAATGTCTGCCGGCATCGTGGCACACGGCTCTGCGAAACAGCGACCGGCCATCTGTCGGCGATTCAGTGCCCATACCACGCCTGGACGTATGCGCTCGATGGTCGGCTGATCGGCGCGCCCCACATGGATGAAGTGCCGGAGTTCAACAAGGCTGATTACGCGTTGAATCCGGTGATGTTGGCGATCTGGGAAGGCTTCATCTTTGTAAACCTGGCGAAAGCGCCGGCATCGCTTGAGGAGTGGCTCGCACCGCTGGCCCGGAAATTCTCGCACTGGAACATGTCGATCTTGCGTCCCGCAAAACGCATTGAATACGACGTGCGCGCAAATTGGAAATTGATGTTCGAGAACTACTCAGAGTGCTACCACTGCCCGGGCGTGCACCCGATGCTGCAAAAAATTTCGCCGTACAATTCGGCTGAAAACGACCTGTTCGAAGGACCATTCTTAGGCGGGTTCATGTCGATCAACAAAGGCAAAAGCCTAACGATGAGCGGCAATGCTTGCGCCTCATTCGTCGGGGATATCGAGAATCTTCAGCGGATCTTTTACTACTCGATTTTTCCCAACATGCTGCTCAGTCTGCATCCGGAATACATTATGGTGCATCAGCTCTGGCCGCAGACGCCGGATCGTACGCGTATTGTGTGCGACTGGTTTTTTCATCCCGACGCATTCGACCGCACCGATTTCAATCCGGCGGATGCGGTTGCGTTTTGGGATATGACAAACAAGCAGGACTGGCACGTCTGCGAATTAAGCCAGCAGGGGATTGCCTCGCGCGCCTATCAGCCAGGACCGTATTCGTCACGTGAGAGCATCCCGGCCGCCTGGGATCGGGAGTACCTGCGTCGGATGAGCTAAGCGATTTTCGTTTTCAGCTTTTCAGCAGTTCCCTTTTCAGCTTTTCTTTTTCTATGACTGACACTCACGTACCACTGATAAGTTCCGGCACGGCCGGACCACTCGGCGTTCTGCATCTGCCGCGATTATGGCTAAAGGTCTCCCTCGAAGCGGCCGGCAAACTCGCGGCCGGTTATCCTGCAATCGGTAAAGGCTTCGACGCGATGAGCTGCACTGCCCTCGGACTTGATGAACAGGCGGTGAAGGATTTTATAAAACAAAACAAAGCGACCTA
>DASQXY010000080.1:0-8006 GCA_035639455.1 Chthoniobacterales bacterium
ACCCTGCCTTTCTCCGGATTACGAATGATGTACCGGCGATAATCCTGCAGCGAATCCCAGTCGCGGACAATCCGATCGAAGCTCTCCTCCTGCCATATCGTTGAGTCGGTGTTTGCGTTCTTGAGCCGGTGCGCAGTGAAGCTTTTCCATGAGTGCAAGATCTTGGAAAGCGTGTGGCCGTTGCGCGGTTGCACGAGGACATGCACGTGGTTCGGCATGACGACGAAACCGTCGAGAAAATACCGCTCACCATCGAAATGCCGGAGGGCCGCGGCCACGATTTCCGCGGATTTCCCGTCGCGGAGAAGACAAGATCCATGTCCCTGATCGAGCCACTCTTCGCGACTGTCGATGAAACGTTGCTGGTATTCGTAAGCGACGCGCGAGTCCCACGGCTTCGGATGATGCTTTGCCCAGAGTGCTAGTTCCTCTTCCCATTTCGCGCGCAGCGCTGCAGGAACGGAGTCAGCTAGCCGAAACGTAACGAAATAGGTAGCACCGGTTTGTTCCCAGTGGGGAAGATTGCGGACGCTGTGCGTGATCTCGCGTTGCGCATCAAAGGGCCGAAAAACTGGCGCGGTCGCGCAGTGGTTAACGTTTGCGTTGCCAGCCGAGACGCCTGCCGGCCGCACAGCCGGGACGGCTATGCTCCGGTACTCACGCGCGCTACCCAGCGCCTCCGCTTCACGCACCAGCTCGGCGATATTTCGCAAGAACCATTTGTCGATCTTTGTCAGCTCGAAGGCTTCGTCGAGTGAGATGCATCTTTGAAATGCCTGCGCGATAAAGAACACGCGTTCGGCGTTCGGAATCGCGAGCTTCAACCGCAGTTTTTCAAGATCGTCATGTCTATCGCCGCCGTCGCCAACCAGACCGAACCGTTTGATTTCGAGCGAGCGTAGCGCTTTTTGCAGCGCTTCCTTGAAGGTGCGTCCGATCGCCATCGCCTCGCCGACTGATTTCATTTGCGTGGTGAGCGTCGCGTCTGCCTGTGGAAATTTTTCGAACGTGAACCGCGGCACTTTGACTACGCAGTAGTCGATCGTCGGCTCAAAACACGCCGGCGTTTCGCGCGTAATGTCGTTTCGGATTTCGTCGAGGGTGTAACCGACCGCCAGCTTCGCCGCGATCTTCGCAATCGGAAAACCGGTCGCTTTCGACGCGAGCGCACTCGAACGCGACACGCGTGGATTCATTTCGATCACCACCATGCGGCCGTTATCAGGATGGATGGCGAATTGAATATTCGATCCGCCGGTCTCGACACCAATCTCGCGAATGACGGCGAACGCGGCATCACGCATCATCTGATATTCCTTGTCGCTGAGCGTTTGCACCGGCGCGACCGTGATTGAGTCGCCGGTGTGCACGCCCATAGGATCGAAATTCTCGATCGAACAAACGACCACGCAGTTGTCCATGCGGTCGCGCATCACTTCCATTTCGAATTCTTTCCAGCCGACGAGCGACTCTTCGATCAGTACTTCGCTGATCGGTGAAAGTGCGAGGCCGCGTGACGCGATCTCTTCCAACTCGTCGCGGTTGTAAGCGATACCACCGCCGGTGCCGCCGAGCGTGAACGCCGGGCGAATGATCACAGGGAACGTGCCGATCTCCTCTGCGACCCTCTCTGCGTCCGCCCACGAATGCGCCACGCCCGAGCGCGGCACATCGAGGCCGATACGCAGCATCGCCTCTTTGAATAATTGTCGATCTTCGCCCTTCGCGATCGCCTGCGCGTTGGCGCCGATCAGTTTAACGGCGTGTCGCGCCAACGCTCCGTTGCGATACAACGCCATCGCGGCATTGAGCGCCGTCTGCCCGCCCATTGTCGGCAATAGCGCATCCGGCCGTTCACGTTCAACGATCGCTTCGATGACCTCAGGAGTGATTGGCTCAATGTACGTCCGGTCCGCGAATTCGGGATCCGTCATGATCGTGGCAGGGTTCGAGTTCACGAGCACGACCTGATAGCCTTCCTCGCGCAACGCCTTGCACGCTTGCACGCCGGAATAATCAAATTCGCAGCCCTGACCAATCACAATTGGCCCCGAGCCGATAAGCAGGATTTTGTGGAGCTCGTTATTCCGCGGCATCTACGCAGCGCGGAGGATAAGCGAATTTAGGGCGAACTTCCACGCGCGAACACGTAGTCCACCGCGTCGCTTGATACAGCCAACCAGCATCTCGCTTGTCAATCTTGCGCGACGCGCTCAGGCCGCCGGCCGGTCGCAATGATCAGCGTAGAATTGAATCTGCCGGATAGACAACGCCGTTTTTAATCACGCTGTCGATGTCCGACGCACGGCTGATGTCCTCAACCGGGTTGGATTTGAGAATCACAAGATCGGCAAAATACCCATTATCGATCTTGCCGATATGCGCGCCGGTGTCGCCGCCGAAGAGTTTGGCTGCGTTAGCCGTGGCGCATTGTAGAATTTGCATCGGCGTCAGGCCGGCTTCTTTCATCAATTGAAACTCGCGAAATAACGCCGGTCCATGGATCGTGCCGATATTTCCGGCGTCAGTGCCGGCGGCGATGGTCACGCCGGCATCCTCCAGCTTTTTCAAATTTGGCAGCGCAACGTCGTAAACTTTCTTGATCCGGTCGAGCGCGACCTTGGGGTCGGCGAGCGCGGTTTTGATTCGCTCGGGTACCTGGTCGGGCGGAATTTTTGTGACGTCCAACGTGGCAATGACTTCGGGATTGCCCCACGCCTTTTCTTCGGGCGTGAGATTCAATTGATGCGAGAAGGTGCGGCCGTAGCGCTCAAAGACCACGAGCGTCGGGCACAAAATCACGTTTCGATCTTTTACCAGCCTAACGAATGCGTCATCGACTGGCTTGTCGATGACGCTATGCACGAGCACATCTGCACCTTCTTCCACGGCGGCGCGCGCCGTCTCCAGTTCGGTCGCGTGCACGGCCACGCGAATTTTGCGGGCATGGCTTTCTTCAATGGTGGCGCGCACCATCGGTCGAAATGAATCAACCGGATGCTGTTGATCGACGATGTACCAGATCTTGACCAGATCGGGTTTTTGCTCGGCAAGTTTGCGCACGAACTCACGTGCCTCCTCGGGCGTGTCGATCTTCACAATCGGCGGATCGCCCAGATCGAGTTTCTCGCGCGAGACACTGGAGATCAACGGACCGGCAACAGCGACGCGCGGCGCTTTCGCGCGCGCATTCGCGCGCTTGCGGACTTCGAAATTCCAAAACGGTCCACCGACATCGACCACGCTCGTGATGCCGCTGCGAAGATAGCGCGCGAAAGTATCATCGAGGTGCGATTTCACCCAGGCGACCTCGTCCTTGTACGAGCGGACGCTGTTTAGATCGACAATATCGGGACGGGTAAACAAATCACCGGATTGAAAGAAGTGAACGTGGGTGTCGATATAGCCCGGCAGCATGAATTTGCCTTTGCAATCGATTGAGCGAGCGCTGCTCGAAAAAGTCGTTTGTTTGCGCGCGCCAACGCCTTCGATTCTGTCGCCGTTAATCGCGACGACAGCATCCCCGAAGATTTTCGCGTCCGCCGGGTTGATGACTGTGCCGCCGACGAGCAATATCCGATCGGCCAAAGCCCTGGTATCGAAGGCTAGCAAAAGGGCGAGAAGAGCGAGTACTTTCACGTTGTGAGACTTGAAACGCGCCGTTTGCCTTCAACTAAAACAGCGGCCTCGCGTTCGATCTCGGCATGATCAAGCTGACGCGGCCGAAGGTAAAATTCGTCCAGAACGATTTGGACCAGTGCGGCCGCCGGCACGGCAAGGATTGCGCCGAGCAGGCCGAACAACGTGGCCATGGCGAGCGTGAAGAACAAAATATTGACTGGATGCAGGCGCATCTCTTTCCCAAGCACTACCGGCACAAGCAGATTCACCTCGACTTGATAGACAAACAGCACAATGCCAAGCGCAAGCCAGAACTTCGCCGCGCCCATACTGAGCGCGACGAACAGAATCGGTAATGCGACGAGAAATGCTCCGATATTTGGAAGAAACTCGCCGAGAAACGACATCACCCCAAAAACCAGCGCGGGCTGCACACCAATCAGCCACATGCCCGTGCCGATCGAAAAACCGGTGACCAGACCGTTAATGGCCACGCCACGCACCCAAGCGCCCATCTGCCGCGCGAGCCGTGCCAGGGTGCGATGCGCCTGAAGGCGATACCGATCCGGCACGAGCGCGAGATAGCCGGCGACGAGTGGCTGCGGATTGCTTAGAACAAAAATGAGCAGCAACAGGGCAAAGACGACCGTGAAAAGCCCGCCAACAAATCCGATCGTTGATCTGAGGAGCAGATTCGCCACGGCACCGGCTTGGGCACCAATCTTCCCTGCGATTTCGTCTGTCTGCGGCAAGGTCGCTGCAACTGCGGGGTAGCGGCGCGCAAGAGTTTCGAAATGACTGCGCACGCCGTGCCACAGGTCAGGCGCGCGTCGGATGAGTCCCTCCACCTGCGCGGTCAGCGGTGGAATGGCAACGATTGCTAAGATTCCGGCAAGGGCGATGAGGGCGAGCAGAATCAATGCAACCCCAAGCCCGCGCGGGACACGATGGCGCTGCAGCCACACGACGATCGGGTTCAGCACCATCGCGATGAGAAACACGACGGCAAACAGCAGTAGAATCGTGCGCAGCGAACGCACAATCAACCAGCCGATGACCAGCAAAAGCACGAGACCGACGACCCGGCGCGCCGCGCGATACGTGAGCGGAGTCTCGTCGGGGCCTGGCGCAATCATGGTTCCATTTTCGGGCCACACCTTAATACATCACTGATAGCGCGTGAATCACTTTCCGGATGCTTCCCCGAATGAAAGCCAGACATGCAGCCGCGCGTCGCTACTTGGGTGAACCGGCGTAAATGCCATGCCAGCGCTTTTCGTTTAAATCAGCGACTATATTGCGGTCGTTGCCGGTCCTCAGAACTGCTCGATCTCTCGCGCGTCCGGAACAACGGCGCGATTGAACAGCAGGGCCGCGTGGAGGGAAAACACCTCGTCCCGGCGCGCGACGCATGCCGTGTTACGTGATCCGCCGGAGTCGGCGTGTCACATCTCAAACCGGACGGATTGCAGTTCGGCAAAAACGCTGCCGATAAATATCTGGGCTTCGATCCGCAGCAGGATCCGGTTCGGGTCGTCTGAAATCCAGGCCGTCGCTCGCCGGAATTTTCGGTGCGGCTCCAGGTCAAGGTTTTTACCGAGGCGATGAAGCTGCAAATCGGCTTTGATCGCGTTGTAAGTGCCGCCACGGACGAATACCTTTTCGCGGCCGACTACCGTCACTGTGGCTAAATACGCCGACGTGGCCGGATAAACGACCACGCGATAAACAGCGTGGTCGCGCAGCGGCTGGCTGCGCAAAAACAGGAGCGCCGAGTGGAGGTCGAACAAATTGGGGAACCTAAATTCGCGCGCTTTGGTGTCGCCGACGCCACCAGTTTTCGTTTCAGTGCGTGTGCCGCGCACACCGTCGGCGCCAAAGTTCAAATGAGTCACGACAGTCTTGCGCCGGTACTCTTCTCGTTGATTCACTTCGATGGGCCGCAGTGTCTCTGCATCGGCACTGGCGCGAGCATTGACATCAAGCCTCCAAAGAGCGCGCGCCAGACCAACTGTGCGGCCGATTCCTTGCAGTTGAAAACGCGCTGAAGAGGAACGCGTGAACTGCACCTCCGCGCTCGCGGCAGGAATTCCTGCCCAGCCAAAAACATATCTCGCGCGCAACGGCCGCAGGTCGGGAAAATCGCCGCGCGTTGTCGTTAGGCTGGCCTGCCAGGCGGCAGCAGACGCGACCCTGTTTGAGGTGATCACGAGCAGGCCGATGAGCAACGCGAACCGAATACAATCGCGGCCACGCGTGCACCGGGTTTTGCCTTCCTCGCGTGCAGCTTTCACCGGTACGGAAAAAACGCACGCGAGCTTTCGCCCACGTGCGTTCAAAATGTCGATCTTGCGTTACGGTCTAGGAAGTGGTGTGACTTTCCTTGGACTTGGCGATGATGCAGTCGTGGGCCGCTCCGCGCTACTTGTTCCGACGCGACTCGGTTTGTTTAACTCGGTAACGACATCGCTGGTGAAATCGGTGTTCTCGCGCGCATACATCAGCACCGGCACGCCGTTAAGGCTCATGCCGGATTTATCGAAAACCAGGTCCATGTTGCTGGCCTTGACCTTCTCCATCACCACATCAGTGATCTCCTTGACGATGCCCTCGCGCATCCGCATGGCCTGTTCCTGCAACTGCCGCTCGCGCGTTTGCCGGAACTCGGTGATCTCGCGCTCCATGTTCTTAATGTTCGCGATCTTGTCGTCGCGCTCCTTCGCTTTCTGCGATTTAGCATCAGCACTCAAGGCTGGGGCATCGAGCTGCTTGTTCAGATTATTGATTTCATCGAGCGCTTTTTTGTAACTGTCCGCGCGATCGTCGTATTCTTTCTTGGCCGCATTCTTCGCGTCGTTAATTTTTGCCTCTGCTTCTTTCGTCTTGCTGTATTCCCTAAACGCGCGCTGCATGTCGACAGTGCCGATTTTGAGGCCGCCCTGCGCTAGGGCTGCCAGCGGCGAAACGAGAGCCGCCGCGATCGCGAATGAGAGAACTTTTTTCATAAGACAGAGATCGGTAGGTTGGTTGGAAACCGGTTAGACTGCAAGGCCTGACATTCGTTCAAAATTGGTAGCCAACACTGAAGTTGAATTGACCTTCATAGTGGTTACCGGCGCGCTGGATCGGGATGCCGTAATCGAGCCGCAGTGGGCCGATCGGCAGATCGAGCCGAATGCCGACCCCAACATCCGACGCGAGGTTGTAGTATTCAAGCGGCGGCTTGGTCGATCCAAGCTTGCGCGGCTTTGTCTGGTTCCCGAGCGAAAAATCGTAAGCGTCTGGGTTATCGAATCCAGTGTCGTAAAAAATTGCGCCGCGTGCCTTTTCAACGATCGGGAATGTATATTCCACGGTTGCGCGCGCGATAGTCTTGCCGCCGAGTGGCTCATCATTGACATCCTTTGGCCCCACATCGCGATATTGGAAGCCGCGCAAGTTATCGGCGCCTCCGAGAAAGAGACGCTCAAAGATCGGGACCCGATCGCCGCTGCCCCAAGTGTTAACCGTGGCGGCTTCGAAATTGAAGAGCAAGATGTTATCCCACCAGAGATGGAAGTATTGCGAAGCCTGCACGTCCCAGCCGTAGATTTGGATGTCGCCACCGAGAAAACCGCCGGCTACGTAAGGCGTAACCGCGATGCGCTGACCGGTTCGGGTGAGGAAGGGGTTGTCGCGGCGGTCCCAAACCAATCCCGCGATCACCTTGCTCTCGACCGTCGAGCCTCCTTCCAGCTTGAGCGCGGTCGAAGCTAGCGGATCAACATTGTAGATATCGAAAGCTTCCAGCCGATACGCGAGCGACGTGTAGATGAAAGAAGCCAACGGTTTGCGCACCTCAAGCATAAAGCCGTAGTCGCGCTGATCATAGTACGAGCTGAAAAAACTCGAGTCGTCGAAGAACGCCTGGGTGGTCAGCGAAAGCGGCTGGTCGAACAGCCACGGCTCGGTGAAGCTAATCAGGGCATCTTTGCGCTCCGTTCCAACCTGGACGCGGATTCTGAATTTCTGACCTCCTCCAGTGAACGCCGGCCAATTCATGATGTCGAAATTACCTTGCGTCAGTTCGACAAAGCCGACCAGTTTGTCGATCGAACTAAAGCCGCCGCCAAAACTCAATGAGCCGGTACGTTTCTCCTGCACTTCAATGGTCAAATCCTTGCGGCCGGGCACCCCCGTGTCCTCCGGGTAGGTCTCGACTTTGGAAAAATAACCAAGGTTATCGAGGCGCTTCTTGCTGGTTTCAACTCGCACGGTGTTGAAGATGTCACCCGGCGTGACCAGCACTTCACGGCGGATCACCTTGTCTTTGGTGCGCGTGTTGCCGACGATATTGATGCGCTGGATAAAGGAGCGCGCGCCCTCCTCGATTTGGTAGTGCAGAT
>DASQXY010000081.1:0-4828 GCA_035639455.1 Chthoniobacterales bacterium
GTTTTGGCCCTTCCGCCGGGACCAGGGCCTCGTGGAACTCGTGTGAGGTGTGAGAAAGGTTACCGACGTGTGTCAGTCCATATGGCATGATGACGTAGCCGCGCAGCGTGTTCGCGTTTCGTTTGCTGACGAAGATACCACCGTCACGTCTGCGCGGACCCGCCGCGGTGTGCTCGATTACACCAGTGGGCGATCCGTAGTAGTAGCCGAGCTGGTCTTCTGAATCTAACGAGTATGATCCAGGGGGAAAATGCAGCGTCGCAGCGCGCGCTTCGGAATGAAGCTCAAGCACGGCCGCCGGCGGCAGCGGCGACGTCGTTGCAAAACGGGGATGGGTGGCACAGCCGGGAACAATTGCCGCCGTGGCGGCTGCGAAGATTGACATCCACAGCGCGCGTGTCCGAAACACGGTGCCGTGTCTCAATGCAGTGCTTTTTCTACCGAGCTCGGGTCGTCGAGCAAAATCCATTCAATCACCGAGACCGGCAGGCTTCCGTTTTTGATTAGGTCGTCATGAAACTGACCGAGCCGGAAATTGTCGCCTGCTCGGTCTTTGTAACGGCCTAACAAATTCATGATCTGCCATTTGCCGATGATATAGCTGATCTTTTGGTGCGGATTGGAAGCGGCACCCGCTGCTTCGCCTTCCGCGGCCTCGCGATCGAGTCCGCCGGCTTCCATGAAGTAATTGACGGCTTGCTCGAAAGTCCCCTTGCCGGTCTGCAGGTTTACGTCTACCCCGATCCGCGCCGCGCGATAACGCGATAGCCGCAAAATTTGTCCCTGCGCCGGCGAGTTGTTTGGGTAAAGACCGGTCCGCATCAGCATTTCTTCACCGTAGAGCGCCCAGCCTTCGACAAACACGCCGTCCTCGTGCTGGCGGCGGATTTCGTCGGTGAGATGGTCCGCGATCGATAGTTGAAGGAAATGCCCCGGAATCCCTTCGTGCCCAAGAATCGGTCGCGGGTCTTCGATCGCGGCGCGAATGTAAAAGTTTTTCGACTGGGGGTTGTAGGTGGGAATGAAATAGAAGCCGGTCGGGTCCTTATCGTAAACACCAGGGGGATTCATAAAGCCGCCGGGACTCGTCGGCTTAAATGCTTCCGGCAACTGACGAATTTGAAACGGCCCAAGATAATCCGGCAAAGTGACGAGATGATGTTCCTTGAGGAAATTGATCATCTCGGTTTCGCGACTCTCGTAGGCCTTTAGAAACGATTCTTGGTCGGGCGGAATATTCGCGCTGCGTTTTGGATCCGGATCGGCAAGTTTAGGGTCGGCCAGCATGGCCTCGAGCGCCCGGTAACGCGCCAGTTCGGTGCGCCCGATCATTTCTACCTCGGCGGCGCTCAAGGGCAGGAGCAGGACGTGTTTCAGGTAATAGTTATAGTTCGCTTCGCCCATCGGCGCGAAGTCGGCCATTTTGTTGAGCCGCTCCTCCAGCTCGTCGGCGAACCCATGCACTGCTGCGAGCGCTGCATCGCGCGAGGTCGCCAGCTCGTACTGCTCGTTAGGCGCAAGATCGACATTGAGCGCCATCAAACTTTTAGTGAACAGGGGATCAATCGCGCGAGCCGATTCAATCGCGAGCTGCGCGTACAGTTTGACTGGGTTTTTCAAATTGCTCAAGCCCTGCTCGAGCATTGCGGGCATTGCTTTGAGACGTGCCGTCGCCGCGAGCGCGCGTTTGCGCGGTGTATCATAATCTTTTTTCAGCAGCGAAAAAATGCCGTTCACGCATTCATTGACATAAATCTGTGGATTCGTGCGCGCGAAGTTCAGGACACCGTCTCCGAACTCGACGTTCTCAAGTTGCGCGCGAAATAAGATTGCGTCGATGCGGTCGTCCTTTGACCAATTGTCGATCTTGAGTGCGCGGACTTTGTCCAAGAGCGAGCGAACATGGCGCGCGCGCTCAGTGATTTGTGCCGGCGAATAGTCGGTCAGCCGATCGTCCCAGGTGTGCAGGCCGCGATCGCTGCTCGCGACGGGGTAATTTTGATTGCGCCACGCGTAGTAATCGTCGGCCAGCTTGCGCAACATCGCGATATCTGCGCCTGTGTTGCGAGCCGGGTTGATCTTGGGCTTGGCCTTCGTGATTAGCGCTTTGTTGGACACATCCGGGTTGCGCCGTGCTCGCGGTTGCGCGGAGGCGCGCGCACTGACAGCGAAACTTAGGCCCAGCACTGCGACTACTGCGCTCGATTTCACGATGTCGATCTTACCGGCCAGCCGCAGCGGGAAAACTGGAAAATACAATTACGGCGTCTGTCCGGCCGCTTCTTCCATTGGTTCTTCGCCAATTTCCTCTTCGATTTCGCGGCGCCACTCGTGCGAAAGCCATGGCCGCAGGAAACCGTAGAGGAGGTAGGCGAGGAAGAGCACGGCCGGCATCCACTCGGGATTTAAGACAGTCAGAATCAGAATCAAAATGATGGCCAAAAAACGCGGAATCGATTTCTGGGTCTTCCAGTGGATCGCCTTAAAGCTGGGATATTGAAACCGGCTGAACATCATGAACGAGACGAAGAGCAGCAACGGCGGCAGCACGAATTTCCATCGGCCCAGCCGATGTTCGCCCTCCGCGAGCCAAAGCAGGAACAACGTGATGGAGGCGATCAGGCCAGCGGCCGCAGGAATCGGGAAGCCGGTGAAGGTAGTTCCGTCGCCACTCGTCCGATTGATCGCCGCAGTATTAAATCGTGCGAGCCGGAGCGCGCCGCACGCAAGGTAAACGAAAGCGATGATCCAGCAGGCCCGCGGAAACTCCTGCAGCACGATCCGGTAGACCATCAAGGCCGGCGCCAGTCCGAACGACACGATGTCAGCGAGCGAATCGAATTCGCGGCCAAAGGGTGTTTCGTGTCCGCCGAGACGGGCCAGACGACCGTCGAGAAAATCGAATACAAAGGCGCCGAGAATGAACCAAACCGCAGCATGGAAAAGATCGGCGGCGGCCTCTGGGTTGGTGCCTTGCAGCAGCGCGCCCTCCAGGATTTTCAGCGTGGCGGTAAAGCCGCAGAACAAGTTGGCCGCCGTCATCAAATTCGGCAGCAAGTAAATTTTCGAATTGTGCTCGTTCATGGCTCGGCCAATCGCGCGATGATTGTCGATCCGGCGGCAACGTGATCGCCCAGTTTCACAAGCACGGTGGCGGTGATCGGCAAATATACTTCGGTGCGCGAGCCGAAGCGAATCATTCCGAAGCGTTCGCCTTTCTCCAGGTAATCGCCTACGTTGGACCAGGCGACAATGCGTCGCGCGACCGCTCCGGTCAGTTGCGTAACGACAAGAGTAACGCGCGGGTTTTCAAATCCCCAGGTCATCGCCTCATTTTTTAGCGAGCAATCAGCGCGGCGCGCGTCCAGGCAGAGTCCCGCACGATGTTGTCGATAAAAGATGCGCCCTT
This sequence comes from Chthoniobacterales bacterium, assembly GCA_035639455.1. Taxonomy (GTDB): domain Bacteria; phylum Verrucomicrobiota; class Verrucomicrobiia; order Chthoniobacterales; family UBA10450; genus AV17. The sequence continues at coordinate 3,410 of DASQXY010000081.1, forward strand.
CAATTGGCGCGCGGTTGGTATGCACATCGAAGATCGACAAGAAGATTCCGACGCGTCGCGTTTTCGTTTTTAGAACGTCCTGTTCGTCGATTTCAACAATCTCGGTCACTGTACCATCAGCAGCCGCGACAATGGCGCGCGGATCTTCTGGAGCAACGCGCTCCGGATCGCGAAAAAAGAAGACCGTGTAGAGCGTCAGCAGCACAAAAACGAAGGCGAGCGGCGGGAAAACTACCGAGCTGAAGAATGTCAAGAGCGCGAGAATCGCGAAGATCCAGCGGGCTTCAAAAAGCGTTTGCCAGCGCATTTGGCGGCACCATTTTCGAGGTCGGAAATAGGCCGGTCAAGCGGAGGTAATCCGGTATCAGCAGAGCAAGAGCCCAAACCACAAGATGGTGCGGTTTTGAGGCCCATCTACTCCACATTTAGTGCAACCAAGTGCCTCAGAACCACGAGATTATTATTTGTTTTTTGAACTGTTTTCGATAGTTTCTTGCAATGCCCAGCCGAGCCGCTGTTCTCCCCGATTCCGGCGACGCAAAACTACAGGGCCAAAGCCGCCCGCGCGAGTTTTCCGGCGTCAGTAAACTGCAAAAATACGACGCTGCGCAGATTGACAAACTCGAAGGCCTGGAAGCGGTCCGAAAACGTCCGGGCATGTACATTGGGGACCCGGACGAGCGCGGTTTGCACCACATGGTGTACGAGGTCGTCGATAACTCGATCGACGAACATCTCGCCGGATTCTGCGATAAAATTGAAGTGATGCTGCACGTCGATGGCAGCATCTCAGTCCGCGACAACGGTCGCGGGATTCCGGTTGATATTCACCCGAAATGGAAAATGCCAGCGGTCGAGCTGGTGCTCACCAACCTGCATGCCGGCGGAAAATTTGGGCAGGGCGCTTACAAATATTCGGGCGGTCTGCATGGCGTCGGTGCGAAATGCACTAACGCGCTTTCCGAATGGTTCAAGGTAGAAGTGTCACGGGATGGCAAGGTCTACCACATGGCCTTCTCGAAGGGCAAAACGACGCACAAGCTTGAGGTCATCGGCGAAGTCAAAAACAAACGCACAACCGGAACGCTCATTACCTTTTTACCTGACCCGACGATCTTTACCATAACGATAGAGTTTAAGTTCGAGCGTCTTGCGACTCGCTTACGCGAGCTCGCGTTCCTCAATCCCGGACTCGAAATCACGTTAACCGATGAGCGCGGCGAGTCGGCAAAGAAGGAGACGTTTTTCTACAAACATGGGATCGAGGAATTCGTTAGGCAGCTCGGCGAAAATAAGCAGGTGCTGCATCCGAAACCAATCGTGATTTCGCGCCAGCGCGACGAAGTATTTGTCGACGTGGTTGTGCAATACAACGACAGCTACAACGACCAGATCCTGCCGTTCGCGAATTCGATTCCA
>DASQXY010000082.1:0-4340 GCA_035639455.1 Chthoniobacterales bacterium
AGCTCGACCTGCGGTTGATAGCCGATCGATCGAATCCGCGTCGTCTCGCTGGTGAGATGGCGCATCTCGCCGGGGCGAAACTCGCCGCGCGCGACCGGTGCAATGTCGATCTTGAGCGCGGCCGAAATTATCTCGGCGACCTCGCGAATCGGAACACCGTGGCCACTGCCGACGTTCACGGCCAGACCATCGAGTTTGTCGCTCTCCGCAGCGAGCAAATTGGCACGCGCGATATCTTCGACAAAAGAAAAGTCGCGCGTCTGCTCGCCGTCTTCATAAAGCACCGGCGGTAGATTGTTCAGAAGTCGAGTGCAGAAAATCGCGATCACGCCGGTGTAAGGATTGAACATCGACTGGCGCGGTCCGTAGGTGCAGGAGTAGCGCAACGCGATGCCAGGGATGCCGACCTGTTTGCTCCACAGCAGCACGAGTTTTTCCTGGTCGACTTTCGTGAGCCCGTAAACGGTTTCTCCACTGATCGGCGCGTGCTCGGGCGTCGGGACGCTCTTGGTCACCCTGCCGCAGATTGGACAATGGACCTGCCAATCGCCTTGCCGCAGCTGTTCCACTGGGCGCACCGGCGGAAACACGATTCCGTCTTGTGCGCATTCGCCGGCGCCTTCGCTATAAACGGCCTGCGAACTAGCGACAACGATTTTTTTGATCGGGAGGTTCTGCTCGCGAATCAGTTCCAACATTTTCGCCGTGGCTAACGAATTGACGCGAACGTATTTGGCGATCTCCGGCATATAACCGCCGTAGGCCGCCTGGTGAAACACGGTATCGATGTTCTCGAGCGCAGCGGCGATTGTGTCGCGGTCACGAATGTCGCCCTGAATAAACTCGGCTCTAGGATTGATCCATGCCGGCTTGCCACGCTTGTGCGTTTGCGGCTCAAGATTGTCCAGCACGCGCACCGTCCATCCTTCGCGCACGAGAAGATCAACGATATGGGAGCCGATCAAGCCAGCTCCGCCCGTGACAAGCGCGCGTTTCATGCGCCTCTTGTAGAGGCGCGTATGCTCACGCGCAAACGCTTCCGCATCTAACGGGACCAGAGCGGCCGCTACAGTTCGCGGTCAGTCGTTAGCTGAAGGAGGAACTCGCGCGTGTGCGGCGCGATATCCTTGGTAGATGCTGAATTGTCACCGCGCAATTCGTCGCAGAGTCGACGCAATGTCATGCGATCATCCACATCGTAACCAGACGGTAGCAATTCCACGGCAACCTTTAGCTCAGCCGCGCGCTGTATCGTCTGGTCGAGCACCCGCCCGCTACTCCACTCGATCTGCTCGAAGATGCGGCGCTGGAGTCGTTTGAGGCCGACCAGATAGTAGCCGCCGTCATCCGACGGCCCAAGGACAATGCGCTCGCCATCACTGCGAAGCAGTTTGACTGCGTCCACGTAAGCGGCACTGGGAACTGTCGGACTATCGGAATCAATGAGACACACGGAGGAAAAGCCGATGCCAAATAGATCGTCAGCCGCGTTGATGAGCCGTTCGCCGAACGATTGCCCGCGTTGCGGCAGTAAATCGAAATCACCGGGCAGAATGCCGATGTAATCGGGTTCGGTTCCAATCGGGGTGTAGACGGCGATGCCGCGCGCAGCCTTTCCAACTGCTCCCGAGATTGCAGCCGCCGTATCGCGAAGGAAGCAACGATTGAGCTGCGCCGCTTCCTCCGGCGTCAGCGGTGGGACCAGACGCGTTTTCACGTGACCGGCGCGCGGAGCCTTGGTCATTACGGCCAAGGCGCAGAGCCCGCGCGCCGCTGGATCAAATGCGTTCGGATGCAGAATGCGGTGGGCACGTTCATGTCGCAACACCGCTTTGTCGATCAATCTTTCTCGCAGAGGGCGTATTGATAACGTCCGTCCTGCCATGTTCTAAGGCGGCGCCAAGGCTGTGAAGCGAAGAGCTCTTCGAATGCTGCAGGCGAGAAAACGTTCGCTTTGCGCGGCTCGCGGTACCCGTTGCCGGAGTGAGTCATACGCGCGAGCAGCCACATGGTTGTCAGCGGGATCGACGCCCAAAGAGCATATCGCGGTTCGGCAATGAAGCCGCGGCCTCCCGGTTTCAGGACGCGATGCATTTCCCCGACAGCTCGCTCACAGTCTGGCAGGATCGTGAAGAGCCGCGACGCTAGCAGAACATCGAACTGCGCATCGGCGAAAGGCAGATTTAACACGTTGACGCGGACAAATGAGCAGTTGCGCAAGCCATCCGCATCAGCCCGCTCACGCGCCCACTTCAGCTGATTCTCCGACCGATCTACCCCGGTCACGAAAACATTGGGGAAGCGTCTTGCGAGATTAGCGGCATAAAACCCAGGGCCGCAGCCGAGCTCGATCAATTGCGTGCCGGGAAGTGCGTGGCCGTTTGGCCACAATGTTGCGACAATGCGATCCGTGTCATCGCGGAAAAGCCGTTCGCGGCAAAACGCATACACCCACGCAACGTGCTCGAACAGACTGTCCGTTCGTGAGGCAGTCGCAGGTCTAACTGATCTAGTCGGCTCCTGCGTGGTAGGGACAATTGGCGGCAGCATCTCCGTTACTGGTCGTGGCGCAGCCGCTCGGTTTTTCACGCGGTGAATAGCGATTTGTATCCACGCGAGCCCCGGTTCATCATCATCACGCAGCGAATAAAGTCGATTTTCACCTGTCTGCTCACGCGAAGTGGCCCTGCACTGGCGCTGTTGATAACAGTTGCAACAACTGTCGACAATCACCGAATGCGAAAAATGGACGAAACTTATTCGCCCATATTCGAAGTTATTGGCTTGTTGCTATCGAATACTTTAACAAAGCCGAATGCAAACCAGACCGCCGGTTCTCGTGTGCGCGGCTGCCATCCTCGCGGCGACAAGCTTTTCCACCGCCGCGGCCGAGCTACCGCCACTTTGGAAACTTCAGCAAACTCTCGCTAGCAAACGTTATGTCGATCTTACGCATTCATTCATGCCCGGGATTCCGCGCTGGCCCGGTTTTCCCGATGAAACGCGCAGGACGATTTATTGGTATGAGAAGCGACCCGACACGATGGGCACCGGCTTTTTTTCCGAGCTGTTTACGCACGTCGGCCAATGGGGCACGCACGTTGATCCGCCGGCGCATTTCATCAAAGGCCTGCGCACAGTAGATCAGATCGATCCTAAGGAAATGATCCTTCCGCTGGTCGTAGTCGACGTGCACCGCGAGTGCGAGCAGAACGCCGATTATACCCTGACCGTCGGCCGATTGAAAAAATGGGAAACTGACCACGGCGAGATCCCGCGAGGGGGATTTGTCGCGATGCGCACCGATTGGTCGAAACGGTGGCCGGACGCCGCGAAGATGGAAAACAAAGACGCCGGCGGCGTCGCGCACTACCCCGGCTGGAGCTTGCCGGCACTGAAGTTTCTCTATGACGAACGCAAGATCACAGCTTCAGGGCATGAGACGACCGACACAGATCCAGGCGTCGCCACCACAAAACAGGATTACTCACTTGAGACGTACATCCTCAGTACGAATCATTATCAAATCGAGCTGCTGACGAATCTGGATCAGCTGCCTGAATCCGGCGCCCTGGTGGTTGTCAGTTTCCCGAAGCCAAAAGATGGCTCCGGGTTTCCGGCGCGGGTATTCGCGATTTTGCCGTAGCGGCGATCGTATCGGTCCCAAGAGCAAATCGGTGCGTCGCAGGCGATATGCCTGCCATTACTTGAGCACTGCCTGATGGAACTCGTGCCAGTCGTCCAGATTGTTGAGGCTCACCGCATCTTTGGGCGCCGAGCTGTCGTCGGGAATACCGCACGCAGCGAGGATATGCTTTCGCGTGGCGTCATCGTGATTATAGCCGCGGACCGCCGCGTTGTGTTTCTCGATCGACTGGGGATTCAGTGAGGTGGCGTTTTTCTTCACCCATGCTTCGAATTCGGGGTAAGTCGGCTTATTTTGTCTGATAAAATCTTTCACGGCTTGTTCATCAAGTCCGAGATCAGCGCAGGTCATGGCATCGAAGCCCTTGCCGATGCCGGGATAAGCCGGCGCGAGTTTGCCGGCCGCTTCGAGGGAGACTTTCAGCCACAACCGTGGGAGATGCAGAACGCCAAGTGGTCCGGCCGTGCCGGAACTGATCAGTGGTACGTAAGTATCAACCATAAGAAAAGAAAAGCTGAAAACGGAATTGTTGAAAAGCTGAAACCGAAAATTGCTTAGCTCATCCGACGCAAGTACTCGCGATCCCACGCGGCCGGGATGCTCTCACGTGACGAATATGGTCCTGGCTGATAGGCGCGCGAGGCGATCCCCTGCTGGCTCAATTCGCAGACGTGCCAGTCCTGCTTGTTTGTCA
>DASQXY010000083.1:0-2660 GCA_035639455.1 Chthoniobacterales bacterium
CGCCGATTTATCGACACCGCTGGAGGAAACGCCGAAAGTGATCGAGCCGATCGCGCGCGGAGATGTGGATCTTGCCTTCGGGTCGCGCGCGCTCGATCGAAAACTGATTGGTATTCATCAGCCTTGGCGACGGGAGCAGGCCGGTCGCCTCTTCAACTTGCTCGTTCGCCTCGTAACCGGCCTCGATGTCTGGGACACGCAGTGCGGGTTTAAAGGATTCCAGCTCGAGACGTGCCGCCCTATCCTCGAAGCTGCCCGCATCGAGGGATTCGCGTTTGACGTCGAACTGCTTCTGCTTGCGCGTCGCGCCGGCTTACGCTGGCGCGAAATCCCGGTACGCTGGAATCATTCTGAAGGCAGCAAGGTGCACTTCATCCGTGACAGCATCGCGATGCTGCGGGAGGTGATCGCATTGCGCATGCGCGCTACACGCGCTCATGCCGAACCGACGTGAGGGATCTCTCATCAGCACACGATGCCACACGATCGCGAGATCCGTCGCGGTTGGAGGCTGTCCTGACCGAACCGAGTCAGCCGATCGGACGACTCAGGATCACGACGCGTCTTTTATTTTGCGCAGTGTAATTTAATTTGTTGTTCCGCTGGGCGGATTCCATTGCATGCACTCCTTTGTATTTCATCCCGCGGTCGCGCGCTGGTTCCAGCAAATGTTCGGCTCGGCCACGGAACCGCAGATGCGCGGCTGGCCAGCCATTCAGTCGGGTCGCCACGTTCTGATTTCGGCGCCGACGGGCTCGGGCAAAACGCTGGCTGCATTTCTCGCTTCGCTCGATGTGCTCTTTCGCGAGGCGATCAAGCGCGAATTACCGGATGAGACGCAGATTATCTACGTTTCTCCGCTCAAAGCACTCAGTAACGACATCCGGAAAAATCTCCAGGAGCCCCTCGGCGGGATTCGCGCTATTCTTCAAACGCAAGGGCACGATGTCGATGTTCGTGCCGAAGTTCGCACCGGCGATACGACGGCGGCGCAACGGCAGGCGCTAATCAAGAAACCGCCGCACGTTCTCGTTACGACACCAGAGTCCTTGTATCTGCTACTCACGTCCGACTCCGGCCGCGCAATGTTGAGCAATGCGCGTACGCTTATTGTCGATGAAATCCACGCCGTGGTTGATGATCGGCGTGGCGCGCATCTCGCGTTGAGTGTCGAGCGCCTGGCCGCTCTCATAAAACAGCCGCTCCAGCGCATCGGTTTGTCGGCGACGCAGAAGCCGATCGAAGAGGTCGCGCGTTTTCTCGTCGGAACGCGCAATGTCGATGCAAATGGCAACCCCGATTGCGAGATCATCGACATCGGTCATCGGCGCGAACTTGATCTCGCAATTGAGATCCCGAAATCGCCGCTCGAAGCCGTTATGTCGAATGAAGTGTGGGACGAAATTTACTCACGCCTCGGCGAGCTGGTTCAAGAGCATCGCACCACGCTAGTATTCGTAAACACACGGCGCCTGGCCGAGCGCGTCACGCATCACCTTAGCGAACTCCTAGGAGCCGACGTGGTCACGTCGCACCACGGCAGTCTGTCGGCGAAACTTCGTCTCGACGCGGAAGATCGCCTCAAGCGCGGCGAATTGAAAGTCCTTGTCGCGACTGCCTCGCTGGAACTCGGGATTGACATCGGTGCTGTCGATCTCGTTTGTCAGCTCGGCACAACCCGATCGATCGCCACGCTGCTGCAACGCGTCGGGCGCGCAGACCACAAACGCGGTGGGCTGCCGAAGGGTCGGATCTTTCCGTTGAGCCTCGATGAGCTTGTCGAATGCGCGGCGCTGTTGCGATCTGTGCGGCGCGGCGAGCTCGATCGTTTGCTGATTCCCGAAAGACCCCTTGACGTCCTCGCGCAGCAAATCGTCGCCGCGACTTCGACGCAGGATTGGAGCGAAGACGAACTGTTCGAGCTGATTCGTGGCGCCTGGCCATACCGCAATCTCAAGCGTGCCGAGTTAGATGATGTCGTGAACATGCTGGCTGAAGGCTTCAGCACGAAACGCGGCCGGCGGGCGGCACTAGTTCATCACGATGTGATCAATCATCGCGTTCGTGCCCGGCGCGGCGCGCGTCTCACCGCGCTGACTTCTGGCGGCGCGATCCCGGACAACACCGATTATCGAGTGATCCTTGAGCCCTCGGAGACATTTGTTGGCACGGTGAACGAGGATTTCGCCGTCGAAAGTCTGGCCGGCGACATCTTTCAGCTCGGGAACGCCTCGTGGCGAATCTTACGCGTCAATTCCGGCGTTGTCCGCGTCGAGGACGCGAAGGGTGCGCCGCCTGGGATTCCGTTTTGGCTCGGCGAGGCACCGGCGCGCACGGCAGAACTATCACGCGCCGTTTCTGATCTACGCAGTGAAATCGAAGATGTCCTTGCGCGTGGCGGAGACGTTCGCGATTCGCTCGTCAGCGAAATGCATCTGCCACCGCAAGCTGCTGACCAACTCGCGGCCTACTTCGCCGACAGCCACCGCACGCTCGGTGCGATCCCGTCACAGCGAACCCTGGTGATGGAGCGCTTCTTCGACGAATCGGGCGGGATGCAGCTCGTACTGCATTCGCCATTCGGCAGTCGAATCAATCGCGCGTGGGGCTTGGCGCTGCGGAAACGTTTTTGTCGATCTTTCAATTTTGAGCTCCAAGCC
>DASQXY010000084.1:0-7784 GCA_035639455.1 Chthoniobacterales bacterium
CACGGCGCAGCTTCTCGCGTTCAGTCGCAAGCAGGCGCTCGACCCGCGTGTGATCGAGCTGAACGCACTCATCACCAACCTTGAGCGCTCACTCCTCCGACTCCTCGGCGACAACATCCGGGTGGTATGTCAGTCTGAGCAAACCGCCGCTGCCGCCCACATCAAAGTGGATCCAGCGCAGTTCAACCAGATCATCATCAATCTCGCGGTAAACGCGCGCGATGCGATGCCGCAAGGGGGTCAGTTGACCATGACAATCAGCTCGCTCGATCTAGGCCCGCAGAACGAACACGGTTTCGCCGGTGGCGAATTCAAAGCCGGTGAATACGTGCTCATCAGCGTCTGCGACACCGGAACAGGAATGTCGGATGAAGTGAAGGCACACCTTTTTGAGCCGTTTTTTACGACAAAGGATCGCGGCAGCGGTCTCGGGCTTGCCACTGTTTACGGTATTATCCATCAAAGCGGTGGCCACATTCGCGTCGAGAGCGAGATCGACAAAGGGACGACCATCGAGATTTATCTGCCGCGGGTGCCCGCGCCGCCACCGCCGTCCTACAAGAAACCGGTCGGTTCAATGCTGCCCACCGGCACCGAAACCATTCTCGTCCTCGAAGACGACATTAGCGTACGGCATGTCTCAATCCGCGTGCTGCGCAGTCTCGGCTACAAAGTGATTGAAGCTGCGAACGGGGATGACGCGCAACGACTCATCGATCAAAGCGCCGACGAGCACATCCATCTCCTGCTCACCGATGTGGTCATGCCGCAGATGAGCGGCCGTCTGTTCGCCGATTGGCTGCGCAAATCACGCCCGGGGACAAAAGTCCTGTTCGTTTCGGGTTATCTGTCCGAATCACTAAACGCCGGGGACAAGATCGATCGCGACACCTACTTCTTACCCAAGCCTTTCGATCCCGAGCAACTCGCACGAACTGTGCGCCGCGTTTTGGACACCTAAAGTTTCAGGGACGCGCTAGCCGTGCTCATGCTCGCGATCGTGCTCCAGCGCCGGCTTTAGCGACCGTATCATAGTCGCGGGCACACAGGTGGTTCTCGTCGAAGATCGTGATATTCCACATGTGTTTTCATTCGTGACGATGATCGGCGCCAGTTATTTGCCACGGGACGGCGAGTCCATTGCATCGTAAGCAAACTGTAGCCGCGGCCTAGCTCTCGCACCGCAGCGTTGCGGAGCGCTGAGGACCACGGCCCGTCTCGGCGGTCGGGGAGCGCCGCCCTATACTTGAAGCGCAGTTCGCGCGTCGTAGTCTGTCCGACCATGCAATTGCGCGCGCAGGAGATCGACTCGTTTCAGCGGCGTCACATTGGTATCAATGAAGACGAAACGCGCGAGATGCTCCGCGAGCTCGGTTTCACTGATCTCGACGCGCTGATCGATGCGACAGTTCCGAAAAGCATTCGCCTGGGTCGACAACTCAATTTGCCGGAAGAGAAATCGGAAACCGACGCGCTCGCTGAACTGCGCGCGATCGCGCAGAAAAATAAAGTCGCGAAATCATTTATCGGCGCCGGTTACTCTGATTGCATCACGCCGCCGGTGATTCAGCGGAATATTCTCGAAAACCCCGGCTGGTACACGGCTTACACGCCCTACCAGGCGGAGATCGCGCAAGGCCGGCTCGAGGCCCTGCTCACTTTCCAGACGATGATTATCGATCTTACGAAGCTTGATGTAGCGAATGCGTCACTGCTCGACGAAGCCACCGCCGCGGCCGAAGCAATGGCGCTCTGTCATGCGGTTGCACCGGATCGCAAAACATTTTTCGTCGCGGACAGCTGTCATCCGCAGACGATCCAAGTCGTCCAGACCCGCGCGAAACCGCTCGGGATCGACGTCAAGATTGATAATTATTCGGGCTTCAAATTCGACGATTCGGTTTTTGGCGCGCTCGTGCAATATCCCGCGACTGACGGCGCGATTTACGATTACACCGAATTGGTCGGGCAAGCGCACGCGGCCGGTGCGCTCGTGGTCGTCGCCGCCGACATTCTCGCGCTGGCACTCCTGAAACCGCCGGGGGAATTCGACGCCGACGTAGCCGTCGGCAGCAGTCAACGTTTTGGCGTTCCGATCGGATTCGGCGGACCACACGCGGCATATTTCGCAACGCGCGACCAATACAAACGCCATCTGCCCGGCCGGCTGGTTGGCGTTTCACACGACAGCGAAGGACGCCCGGCTTACCGGCTGGCGTTGCAAACGCGCGAGCAGCACATCCGCCGCGACAAAGCGACAAGCAATATTTGCACAGCGCAGGTGCTCCTCGCGGTCGCTGCGGCAATGTACGCCGTTTACCACGGCCCACGTGGCTTGCGCGCAATCGCCGAGCGCGTCCATCGGTCGGCGAGCCAACTTGCGGATGGCCTTCGGTTGCTCGGGTTCAAAATCGCGCACGAAAACTTCTTCGACACAATTCGCGTGGAAGTGGAATCGAGCGCAATGCTCATCGAGCACGCGGAGAAGGCCGGAGTGAATCTGCGCGCACTCGGTGATAAGGCGATCGGCGTTTCGCTTGATGAAACAACGACGCCGCGCGAGATCGAGCTGCTGATGTCGATCTTCCGCGGCACTCATGTCCGCGATCTCGCCGATCGGAACATAGGCTTGCAGCCTGGGCGCCGAGCAGGTTTGCAAACCGGTGGCGCGACAGCGGTCGAACTGCCGGCTAGGCCCAGAGACAGAGTGTCTCTGTTCCTGCGGACTTCCGAGTTTCTCAGCCACCCAGTTTTCAATACCCACCACACCGAGACGGAGATGCTGCGGTATCTGAAGAAGCTCGAGTTACGCGATCTATCGCTCACCACCTCGATGATCCCGCTCGGCTCGTGCACCATGAAACTAAACGCGACCGCGGAGATGTTTCCGATCTCGTGGCCGGCGTTCGCGAACATTCATCCGTTCGCGCCGACTGATCAGGTCCGCGGTTATCTCGAAATGTGCCGACAATTGGAAGAGTGGCTCGCGGAGATTTCCGGGTTCGCCACCGTCTCATTGCAACCGAACGCCGGCTCGCAGGGCGAGTTCGCAGGATTGCTTGCGATTCGCGCGTATCACGCGTCGCGGGGCGAAGCGCATCGCAACGTCTGTCTGATTCCAACCTCCGCGCATGGAACAAATCCTGCGAGCGCGGTCATGGCCGGGCTAAAAGTCGTGCCCGTCGCGACATTGAAGGATGGAGATGTCGATATTTCGGATCTGCGCGCGAAAGCGGACGAGCACGTGCGCGATCTTGCCGCGCTCATGGTCACATATCCAAGCACACACGGAGTGTTCGAGCCGATAATCCGCGAGATCTGCGAGATCGTGCACGCGCACGGTGGGCAGGTTTACATGGACGGCGCGAACATGAATGCGCAGGTCGGCCTTTCCCGGCCGGGCGATTACGGCGCCGACGTTTGCCATCTCAATTTGCACAAGACCTTTTGCATTCCGCACGGCGGCGGGGGGCCCGGCGTGGGCCCAATCGGCGTGGTCGAACATCTCGTGCCGTTTTTGCCGGCAACTCCGTCAATCGAAAATCGAGAACGCAGAGCCGACAATTGCGTCGGTCCTGTCGCCGCCGCGCCTTACGGTAGCGCCAGCATTCTGACCATCTCCTGGATGTACATCCGGATGATGGGCGCGCTCGGGCTAATGAACGCGTCGAAGATCGCGATCCTGAATGCAAACTACATCGCCAAACGGCTCGACCCATATTTCCCGGTTTTGTTCAAGGGGAAGCGCGGACTCGTCGCGCACGAATGTATTATCGATCTTCGCCAGTGGAAGAGCACCGGGATTGAAGTCGAAGACGTGGCGAAGCGTCTCATGGATTACGGGTTTCACGCACCGACCGTTTCGTGGCCAGTCGCCGGGACGATGATGATCGAGCCGACCGAGAGCGAATCGAAAGAAGAACTCGAGCGGTTCTGCGACGCGATGATTTCCATTCACAGCGAGGTCGACGCGATCGCGACCGGCAAGATGGACAAACAGAACAATCCGCTGAAGAACGCGCCGCACACCGCACGGCAAATCGCGTCCGAGAAATGGGAGCGCCCCTACTCGCGCGAACAAGCCGCTTTCCCTGCGCCTTGGACGCGCGAACACAAATTCTGGCCCGCGGTCGCCCGCATCGACAACGTCTACGGCGATCGTCATCTTTTCTGCTCCTGCCCTCCAGTGGATGAGGCAGACTAGCTGTTTTGCAATTGGCGAGCTACATCGCAGCTCTGTAACGTTGCCGGCACTCCAGACTAGCGGTTTGCGCGAACCTTCGTCTGATTCGCCCAGCCGCGCGCTTCTTGAGCAGCTTCAGACTCTAAGTTCCCACCGTTCTGGGATTTCACGATCGCATCGCCGATTTCACGAGCCTCGCCTTGCAGCAGATCCACGAGATCCGCATGTTCCGACGGATTGTCGGCAATGATGCCGATTAGCTTTGCATCTTCCTCGCTCAGAAAAATTGCCCTCAGGATCCACGAAGCGGCTGCTGTTTCATCTGAACGATCATCGGCGGTCCATTGCTCAACAAACTCAGCTTTCAACGAAATCACCACACCTTGGGCGTCATAAGGCAGTTCGATCTCGAACGGCCCCGCCTTAGAGTCTTTCCAGAGAGCAACGACTCGTGATTCACAAGTGCCGAATGGCTTACACATTCGCGCCATTCCGATGCTCGTGAGGGTGAGCACAGATGATCCCGGGTCGTCTGTTAAAACGGTAGCGTAACGCGCGCGGGCCACCGATTTTTTAGCTGCGGCCCGTCCATCAGGAGCGCAATCACGAGATTTGGTCCTACTGTGCGGATTAGATCTGAAATGGGATCTTGTCTGGCAAGATCTTCGCAGACTAGACCGTCGATACAGTGTTTGATTGTCACGGAGGGATCAACGCACGCAAACACAATCATTTCGTCGGATACTATCCTAAAGATCAAGCTGATTTCGTAGTTAAAGAATGCAGCCGCCCGCTGGCGAGTTAGGGATGAGCGGGGGTGTTGCGGATTTACCCGCCGATCTGATGAAACTAGGCGTCCGGGGGAGTTCAGTAGAGGCGAGGAACAACGTCGTTAGTGAACGAGTCGCAGGGCGGGGCTGGTTGATCGTTCAGCGGCGCAGCGCGTTCGCGATACTCGAACCTCGTGCTGATCCCGGCAGCTAGAGTTAATGTGACGAACGTGATATTTTTGTGGTGGCCGGCCATGAAAATACCGGAACGCCTGATTGACTGCCTGGAGCAGAACAAAGTCCGCTACGAAGTATTGCAGCATCCGGAGGCTATCACCGCGCAACGGATTGCCCAGGCCGAGCACGTCAAAGCGCGACACCACGCCAAGGTCGTGATGGTGAAAGCCGGAGATCAACACGTCATGGCTGTGCTGCCGGCCGATTATCGAATCGATCTGCAAAAAGCCAGCACCGCTCTCGGCCAGCCCGCTTCGCTTGCTCGCGAGGAGGAATTCAAGCCGCTCTTCCCGGACTGCGCGGTCGGCACGATGCCGCCCATCGGGAAGCTCTACGGCGTGCCGACTTACGTGGACAAACGGTTGGCCGAGCAAGATTACATCGTCTTTGAGGCAGGCACGCGGAGCGACGCGATCAAGCTGAGTTACCGCGATTACGAGCGGATCGCGCAGCCGCGCGTCGTGGACTTCGCGATCAAGTTTCAGCCGATGAAAGGAGCTTAAGGTGCGCAGCAGGGCGGCCAGCACGGCAGCGGCATTGGTGCTGTGGCTGGCGTGCACAGCAATATCGGCGGCGGAAAAAGTTGCACTGATCAGGATCGATGGCCCGATCGGTCCGGCGACGGCAAGCTACATCTCGCGCAGCATTGACGAAGCGCGGGCGCAAAAAGCGCAATGTCTGATTATCCAACTGAATACGCCGGGTGGCCTGCTCGATTCCACGCAAACGATCGTGCAAAATCTGCTCGGCTCGCCGTTGCCGGTGGTGGTTTACGTCGCGCCGACCGGCGGAACCGCCACCAGCGCCGGCTGCTTCATTACGATCTCAGCCAGCGTCGCCGCCATGGCGCCGGCCACGACAATCGGTGCCGCGCATCCGGTATCGATCGGCGGGTTTGGCGGCGGCGAACAAAAACCCGACGACACCATGAAGCAGAAGCTCGAAAATTTTTCGGTCAGTTACATGGAAGCGATCGCCGCCAAACGAAAGCGGAACGTGGAATGGGCCAAGTCGGCCGTGCGCGAGAGTGCATCGATCAGCGCGGAGAAAGCGCTGGAACTAAAGGTTGTCGATCTAATTGCGGTTGATGTTGCCGATTTGCTCAAGCAGTTGAACGGGCGCGAGGTGGATGGGAAGAAACTGAACACGGTCGGCGCGCAGATTGCCGACATCAGGATGTCAGCGTCGGAACAGATCTTCCAAAAGCTGTGGCGACCGGAGGTCATGTTCGTGCTCATGCTCATCGCGATCTACGGCATCATCGGCGAACTCACGACGCCCGGAGCAATTTTACCTGGCGTGGTGGGCGCAATCGCGCTGATCCTCGCGCTCTACCTCGCCGCGGTCCTGCCGGTGAATGTGACCGGGCTCGCTTTGATCGCACTCGCTCTCCTGCTCTTTATCTGCGACATCTACGCGCCCACTCACGGTGTGTTAACCATGGGCGGCGTTATTTCGTTTCTCATCGGCTCGCTCATGCTTTTCAACCGGGCCGATCCGCTTTTTCATTTGTCCCTCGGCTACATCATTCCGGCAACGCTCATCACGGCAGCGTTTTTCCTTTTCGTCATCGGCAAAGGACTGCGCGCCCAACTTCTCCCCGTGCGGGCTGGCGCGGAAACGATGATCGGCAAAACGGTGACCGCGCTGACGCCGATTGATTCCCGCGGCGGCCGCGTTTTCGTCGAAGGCGAATATTGGAGGGCCGTCAGCGATAGGCCGGTTGCGAAAGACGGCGCGGTTGAAATCACGGCTGTGCAAGGATTGACCGTGAAAGTTAGAAACAAAGGAGAAACAAACTGATGCCACTAATCGAAGGATTGCTCAGGTTAACGAGATGGGCCCTGCCACTGATCATCCTCGCTGCGATCATTCTGCCGCAGGCGATCCGGATTTTACGCGAATACGAACGTGGGGTGATTTTTCGGCTCGGAAAACTGCTTGGCGCGAAAGGACCAGGTCTGATCTTTCTCATCCCGATTGTCGATCGAATGGTGCGGATGGATTTGCGCGTCGTGACGATCGATGTGCCGCGCCAGGAAGTGATGACGCGTGATAACGTGCCGGTGAGCGTGGATGCGGTGCTCTATTTCCGGGTGATTGATCCCGAGGCGGCGGTGGTTAAAGTGGAGAACTTTCTCAAGGCCACCTCGCTCGTCGCGCAAACCACATTGCGCAGCGTGCTTGGCCAGGCGGAGCTAGACGAGTTGCTCGCGCACCGCGAGAAAATCAATCTCACCTTACAGGAGATCATCGATCGACAGACCGACCCTTGGGGAATCAAAGTTACCGCGGTGGAAGTGAAAGACGTGGCGTTGCCCGACACGATGAAACGCGCCATGGCCAAGCAGGCCGAAGCCGAACGCGAACGCCGCGCCAAGGTTGTCAACGCGGAAGGCGAATTTCAAGCAGCCGAAAAAATGGTGCAGGCGGCAGCGATGATGAGTCGCGAGCCAATGGCTCTGCAGCTGCGTTTCCTGCAAACCATGCGCGAGATTTCCAGCGAGCATAACACCACCACGTTTCTGCCTGTCCCGCTCGATCTGTTTGCGTCATTGATTAAGAAGGGCGAGCCGCCGAAGTCGTAGGGCACT
>DASQXY010000085.1:0-3303 GCA_035639455.1 Chthoniobacterales bacterium
CGATTGTGGCGGGAACACTCCGCTTGCGCAATTTCTTGGCCGAGTCGACAGAGTTTCGAGCGGCGAGTGGGTCGTCGCCCATTTAAATGATCTATCAAATGGCGACTTCGAGGTACTCGAACAATTGCGTAATAGGTTTTCGATTGTGCACTGCCCGCGTAGTCACCGGTATTTCGAGCATTCGCCTTTTCAGTTCGATCGTTTGAGGAGACTCGGATTCAACATCTGCCTTGGGACCGACAGTCTCGCCAGCAATGACAATCTCAGCTTGTTTGCGGAACTGCGCGCATTTCAGCGGGAGTTTTCAACCGTTTCGCCGGAAGAGCTTCTCCGGATGACAACAGTGAATCCAGCGCGTGCCTTACGGCAGAGCACGGCGCTCGGCCAGATTCGCGCCGGTTTTCGCGCAGACCTGATAGCAATTCCATGCGCCAATCCAGCGGCGGCTTACGAGGAGATTCTCGCGTTCGAGGGAGCTGTGAACTGGATGGCGATCGATGGCTGCATCTCAGAGCAGGCGGCCTAAATTCTCAAAAGCCACTTTTCTTTTCTCAAACCTGAAATATTCTCCGCGCTGAGATTTTGCTATGGCCAAGATCATGATCATCGATGACGAGCCGGCCATGGTGGAGGTGATCGTGACGCTTTGTCGCGAGAAGGGCCACCAGGTGTTCCCGTTTAATTCGGCGCCAAAGGCGGTCGAGCAGCTCGACAGTATCGCGCCACAAGTGGTGATCGCCGACATCAAGATGGAGACCATGACCGGGTTCGATGTCCTGCGGCACGTACGCGAGCATCATCGCCAAACCGCCGTCATTCTGATCACCGCGTATGGCACGGTCGAAACGGCCGTCGAGGCAATGAAAATGGGCGCGTACGATTACGTCACTAAGCCGTTTAAGATTGACGAGCTGCAGCTGACAGTCCAGCGGGCGCTCGATTATCAGGCGGCGCTGCGCGAGAACGTTTATCTTCGCAAAGAGCTGAAGAACCGCTACCGATTCGAGAACATCATCGGCACCAGTCCCAAAATGCAGCAGGTTTATACCCTAATCAACAAAGTCGCCGATACCGACAGTACGGTGCTCATCATCGGAGAGAGTGGCACGGGTAAGGAGCTGGTCGCGCGTGGCCTGCACTTCAACAGCAATCGGCAACATCATCCGTTTGTCGCGATTAACTGCAGCGCGTTGCCCGAGAACCTGCTTGAATCGGAATTGTTCGGTCACAAAAAGGGCTCTTTCACCGGCGCCGTTGCCGATAAGCGGGGCTTGTTCGAGGAAGCGAACTTGGGCACGATTTTCCTCGATGAAGTGAACTCGATGGCACCGCAATTACAGACGAAACTGTTGCGCGTATTGCAGGAGCGCGAAGTGCGGCGAGTTGGCGACAACAAGAGCTCGCCGGTAAACGTGCGCGTGGTGGGCGCGACGAATGAGCCTTTGCTGCCGAAGCTCAAAGACGGCACGTTCCGAGAAGACCTTTATTATCGGTTGGCCGTCATTCCAGTGGAGATTCCGGCATTGCGCGAGCGTCTGGAAGACGTGCCGCTGCTCGTGCATCATTTCCTGCAAAAACAGGCGAGCGCATCGGGCGGTGAACCGAAGAAGATTGACCCGGCGGCGATCGACATTCTCTCCCGCTATTCTTACCCGGGAAATGTGCGCGAGCTGGAGAACGCGATTGAGCGCGCCTGCGCGTTGTGCGAGAACGATCTGATTTTGGCGAGCGATTTGCCGCCACATATCGTGCACGAGGCGCAAGGCGGCGGGGTTGACGGTACGATGGCGTCGCTGCCAGTCGGTCAAAGTCTGGACGACTTCATCCAGCAACAGGAACGCACTTATATTGAAGCTACGCTCGCTCATTGCGGCGGCTCGCGCGAAAAGGCCGCGAGCATGCTCGACATCAGCATGGCCACGCTTTACCGCAAGATCGAGCCGAAGAGCAAACGATAGGGCCTGGCCAATCCGATGGATCGTTCTGTAGCCACGCGTCTGTCGCGCGTCTGCGAAAGAGGACCGATAGGGTCGTGGCGACAGGTGTCGCGTTGAGCAAGATCGAGATGAAGGATTCCGGCCCGAGCACGCGGGACATGGAGCGCATCAATTGGCTCGAATTTCGCGAATGGGTGCCGGAAAAAATCAAAACTGTGTTGCTGCCGCTGGGCACACTCGAGGCACACGGCGTGACCGCGAACGGTACAGACATTATTGCGCCGGTGGCGATGGCGCGTGAGATCGCGTCCCGGGTGAATGCGATGGTCGCACCCGCCATTCCGTATGGATTTACCGGTGTCCTAGACGCGTATCCCGGCAGCTTCACCGTTCCTGAAGCGGCTTACCGCGAGTACGTGCGTGCGGTGATGACCGGTCTCGCGAAAAACAGATTTAAAAACCTCATTTTGCTCAATGGCCATGGCGGCGGCCAGACAGCGATTCTCTCGGCACTCGCGCAGGAGGTCGGCCGCAACTCGCAAGCGCGCATTCTCGTCGTCAATTGGTGGTCGTATTGCTCCGACGTGACACACGAGGTCTTTGGTGAGGACGGCGGGCACGCGGGGGACAATGAAACGGCGTATGTGATGGCGATTGATCCGGCGCTTGTCGACAACCACCGCTATCACAGCGATATGGCGACGACGATGCCGGCGCCAAATACATGGAGCGCATACCCATTTCCTTCGAGCATCATGCTCTACAAGCAAGGGCAGGGTTATCCAGAATTCGATCCGGAGAAGGCGAGGATTTACTTCGCGAAGGTAAATGACAAAATTGCGCGCCTGATTGAGGAGACGATTAGCAAGTGGGACTTAGCGCGGGTGTGAGCGGTAGAACTGGTACTCTAGAGCTGGGGATACTCCATCGCCGTGTTCGGCGGTCATAGACGGCCCTACAGAAAGGCCGCCACTAGCTGCGTTTGCCGAAAATCTTGATTTCGTCCGCGGCCTTCTGGAGCTCCTCCAACGCCTGCAATGCGGCTTCCTGCTTTTTCAGCACTTCCGCGTTCGCCGTTTTCATCTCCTGAAGCAGCTTGATCGCGCTCGGCAGTGACTCGGTGTCTGGCGCGAGCTGCTGTGCCGATGACGTTGTTGGCGATTGTGCATCTGCAACAACGATTGCAACCGCGCCCAAGATCGACATCAAGAGGAGCAACGCTTTCATGTCGGCTTCACCGGCTGCGGCTGGAATAAATCCGCGCGATCCGGATGCTTTCAGCAAGCTCTCCCAGTTTAGCTTCAATCTTGGCCTGATTAGCGGCGATTTGCATCTGCTGTGACTGCACTTCTCTGACCAGGGCGAG